>PAXB01000028.1 GCA_002715035.1 Fidelibacterota bacterium | reverse complement strand
TCTTAGGATGCAGTCAGCCAAAACAATATATTGAAATTCATGGTAAAACAATGGGAACATCCTATTCTATTAGAATTGTTCCAAGTATAGATTTACAAATCAACAAGGAAGAAATTCAGTTTGGGCTGGATTCTTTGCTGACTGAGATCGATCGACAAATGTCCACCTATAGGTTAGATAGTGAAATTTCCATTTTTAATTCACTGAATAAGAATGAAGCAATCCATATATCGGATGAATTTGCAATTGTATTGAAACGCGCAATTTATTGGGGAGAAATAACAAAAGGTGCCTTTGACGTATCCGTATTGCCATCCATCTTNTTNTGGAGAAAGGGAAAACCNGATCGGGAATATCCAGACCAATGGGAACCGCCGACCGACTTGGAATCAGTTATGGAAATGGTAAAAGTGGATTTTAAAAAAATTAATTTAAACCGAAATAATTTAATAAAATCATTTTTAGATCAAATGATTGATTTGAATGCCATTGCCAAGGGGTGGGGAGTGGACCAGCTTTTTGAATATATGCGTGATGCAGGTATGAAAAACTTTATGGTTGAAATTGGTGGAGAAGTCCGAACCCTAGGGAAAAATAATAAAGGATCTCACTGGAAGATCGGGATTGATAAGCCCATGATTGGTACTGTTCCGGGAGAAGAAATTTACTCAGTAGTTTCGGTATCAAACCAGGCCATGGCAACTTCGGGTAATTACCGAAATTTTCAAGAATATAACAATGTAAAGTATTCCCATATNATAGACCCGCGAACTGGANAACCTACCCAATCCAACATTACATCAGTGACGGTCATTGCACCCAATTGCATGGATGCAGATGCATTAGCAACCGCTCTGAATGTAATGGATGTTAAGGNNGGGAAAGCACTCGTNGAATCTTTAGATGGAATTGAGGCATTTTGGATTACGAAAGAAAAAGGACATGTAAGGTCAGTGGCAACTTCAGGGATGCCAATCGATAATTAATCCAGTTTAAATTTTGGTTTTTGCGAAGGATCATCGCAAGTACCACCAGTCAAACAGACACAATTACTGGCCACACCACCACAGGAGCCCTGCAATGGCTTTCGGTTAAAAATAACGCCAATAGACATACCGAGAATGGCAATACCGATAACAAGGATTGCGAGAAAAAATTGCATGAGAGAATTTAAGGAGAAAATTGAATTGGGGGATTAAATCAATAATTAGGATGAAAATTCTGAACCGTTTAATTTCCATGCTTGTTNAACTNCTGATATAATTAATCAAATTGAAAAATATAATACAAAAAACAATTCTNACTTTGTTTATGGCCACTGGTTTTGCTTTTGCTTCTGGCGGCGTTCATGGTGCTGCCCCCCATTTGAATGGGGCGGATCTTTCTATTTTATGGGTGATTCCATTTGCAGGAATATTACTGTCAATAGCAGGGTTTCCTTTGGTGGCTCCCCATTTCTGGCACCATCATTTTGGAAAAGTTTCCGCTTTTTGGGCCTCACTTCTCATTATTCCATTTTNAATAGTTGAGGGATTATCAATTACGACCTATGAATTACTCCATGTTGGACTTTTAGAGTATATACCATTCATTATTCTTTTATTGTCATTATTCACTATATCAGGTGGTGTGCAGCTTACCGGTNCACTAGTGGGAAAACCGATTGTCAATACAGGCGTCATTTTATTGGGAACCNTATTGGCCAGTTGGATGGGAACCACCGGTGCCGCCATGCTCTTGATTCGGCCCCTTATCCGCGCCAATAAGGATCGGAAAAGTAAAGTGCATGTGATTGTATTTTTTATTTTTCTCGTGGCCAATATAGGAGGATCCTTGACGCCTTTAGGCGACCCGCCATTATTTNTAGGTTTCTTAAAAGGTGTGGACTTCTTCTGGACCACATCTGCGATGTTTTTACCCATGCTNTTCATGGCTGTTAGTCTGTTAACCATCTTTTTTGGTTTGGATACATTCCTTTATAACAGGGAAGAAAACCATCCAGTACCCNAAACAGATGAAAAANTNGGTATAAAAGGATCCATTAATTTGTTGCTATTAGTGGGTGTAATTGGTTCGGTGTTACTGAGTGGGTTTTGGCATCCACATATTAGTTTTAGCGTATATNATGTAGNGGTAGAGCTNCAAAATATCGCGNGNGACGTTTTACTCATACTCCTNACAATGGCCAGTTGGAAAATCACATCCATGGANATTCGTGAGGCCAACGAATATACCTGGTTCCCCATTGTAGAGGTAGCCAAACTGTTTGCCGGCATTTTTATTACCATTATTCCTGCCATCGCCATTTTAAAAGCAGGGACTTCAGGTGCCTTGTCTTCCGTTATTACCTCAGTATCTAACGAGGCAGGCCCTATTAATTATATGTATTTCTGGGCTACAGGAATTCTATCCAGCTTTTTGGACAATGCGCCAACTTATCTTGTGTTCTTCAATACAGCTGGAGGTGATGCATCTGTGCTCATGGGGGACTTATCTCAAACACTGTTGGCCATATCTGCCGGCGCTGTTTTTATGGGNGCTAGTACCTATATCGGGAATGCACCCAACTTTATGGTAAAATCTATTTCCGAATCTTCAGGTATTGAGATGCCATCCTTTTTCGGCTACCTGTTTAAATGGTCATTACCCATATTAATTCCACTATTTATTGTAGTGAGTATTCTCTTTTTCTAAGCAATGCGGATTTCAAAAGTCACAACCAAAACTGGCGACAAGGGCGAGACGGGCCTTGGAGATGGAAAACGAATTTCCAAAGATCACCCGAATATGGATTTCCTCGGTGATATTGATGAATTAAATTCATTCCTTGGGTTAGCGATTAATGTGTGTAAAGAAAAGAATTTGTTTCAGGAATTACAATCCATTCAGCAGGATTTATTCAATATGGGCGGAGAAGCATCCATGCCTGGAACGGAAATGGAATTATTGAGTGAAGATCGAGTTGTATTTTTAGAAGCATCCTTAGAAAAAATAAATGAAACATTACCGCAATTGAAAGAATTTATTCTACCGGGTGGGGACGAATTTTCTTCTCGTATTCATGTTGCTCGGGTNGTATGCAGACGCGCTGAGCGTTCCTGNGTATCGCTCCTTAATACAGGAGTGGATGTGAGAAACTGGCTGGTTTATCTCAACCGACTCAGTGATTACTTTTTTGTTTTGGCGCGGTATATAACCCAAAATAAGGGGAAAATTGAGACCCTTTGGGAACGAGATAAATAATAACCAGTTCTCCTGTGATTATTAGATAAAATCTAAATAATATACCTAAATTATCGGTCTGTTAAATGACATGTTAGACTGGAAATCATTACATAAAACAATTGATGGGGTGGAAAGAATATTATTGTCCACCCATGAAAACCCTGATGGGGATGGACTTGGTAGTGCCTATGCTATGTATCATCACCTAAAAAGCCAAGGGAAAGATTGTCGTTTAATCCAGATTTCTCAACTCCCCCATGAGTATGAATTTTTAAATTTAGATCAAGTCATTGAAACCTATAATTCCGAGGTTCATGATAATTGGATTTCCCAGGTAGAATTAGCCTTAATCTTTGATGTGGGTGATTACCGCCGTACCAGAAAAATTGGCGAGCAGTTAGAGTCCAATAAAATCCATGTGGTGAATATTGATCATCACCCGGATTTGAGCGATGGGCGTTTCGCAGATAATTTTATTAATACGGATGCGGCTGCTACGGGAGAAATGGTTTATGATTTTATGAAGGCAGGGAACGTCCCCTTGACGAAAGAAATAGCTGTCGGAATTTATACAGGTGTTGTGACGGATACCGGTTCGTTCAGTTACAGCAATACGAATCAAAAGTGTCACCAAATTGCTATTGAATGTATTTCAGCTGGGGTAAATACATCCCAGATTTATCAATCTGTTTATGAAAACAGTTCAAAAGGCCGGGTCGCACTATTGGGCCTTATTCTAAACCAAATTGAATATAATGACACGGGCGAATTGGCCTGGTTTACGATTGACCAATCCATGATGGATAAAGCAAAAGCCACCCAAGCGGATGTGGATGGATTTACAGATTTTATTCGGAAAATCCGTGGNGTAGAAGTGGCGGTCATGATTGTGGAGAAAGATAATAATTCCTGTCGGGTTAATTTTCGGTCAAAGGGGAAGTATATCATTAACGGGATTGCCAAATCTTTAGGAGGCGGAGGTCATCAATTAGCTGCCGGTGCTTTAGCAAAGGGATCCTTGACTGAAGTTTTATCAAAAGTATTGGCTACTACCAATGCATCATTGGCGGAACAAAATGGGAAGATAGAATGAAAATCCTTTTGGCGAAAGATGCAGGATATTGTTTTGGTGTGAGGGATGCAGTCAATNTGGCTTACGATACAGCAGAACAAAATGGGGATGTATATATGCTTGGTCATATAGTTCATAATGAGAATGTGGTGCAAGATTTAGATTCTGCCGGTGCAAAAGTGATCAACTCCTTGGATGATGTTCCTGAAGATAAACCCATACTTTTCCGTGCCCACGGTACNCCAGTTGAAACATGGGATGATGCCTATNCTAAACAAATCAATATTGTAGATGCAACTTGCCCTCTTGTTTTAGANATCCACGTGGAGGTTAAAAAACTCGAATCAGAAGGTCGCAGGATTATCATTATCGGTGACCATGGTCATGACGAGGTTGTGGGGATAGCCAGTCAGGTCAAGGATGCAATCATTGTATCTTCACCGGAGGAAGCCCAGGCACTTCGAAAGACCAAACGGGCGGGCGTGGTGAGCCAATCGACCCAGACAATAGAAAATGTACAGGAAATCATTAACATTATCATGACTAAGGTATTTGATTTACGTTTCGTGAATACCATTTGTTATCCCACAAAAAGGAACCAAAGCCAGATTAAAGAATTAGCAAATCAATGCGATGTAATGATTGTGATTGGGTCGTTTACCAGTGCAAATTCAAAACGGCTTACAGCATTAGCAAAAGAAAGAAATGCCCATTCATTCCAAGTGACATGTGCAGATGAAATTGATGCCGTATGGCTCAAAGATGTAGAAACGGTGGGTGTATCCGCCGGTGCCAGTACACCGGATAAAATTATTGATGAAGTATTAACAAAAATTAAAGAAATCGGAAAAGTTTCGGAGGAGATTATTTATGGCTGAAAAAGGCTCATTTGAAATAAAAGTTGGTTTGGCTGAAATGTTAAAGGGTGGCGTTATCATGGATGTGATGAATGCTGATCAAGCCAAAATTGCAGAAGATGCTGGTGCTGTGGCTGTCATGGCTTTGGAAAGAATCCCAGCATTGATACGGGAAGAAGGGGGAATCGCCCGCGCCAGTAACCCAGAAATGATTAGAGCGATTCAATCGGTTGTGTCACTTCCTGTAATGGCCAAAGTGCGAATCGGGCATTTCGCAGAAGCACAAATCTTGGAAGCCATGGAAGTCGATTTTGTGGATGAAAGTGAAGTCCTAACACCGGCGGATGAACATAATCATATTTGGAAACATGATTATAAAGTACCCTTCGTATGCGGATGCCGGAACTTGGGCGAAGCACTCAGACGAATTGGAGAAGGAGCTGCCTTAATTCGAACAAAAGGGGAAGCAGGCAGCGGAAATATTGTAGAAGCTGTTCGACATATGCGTCAGGTTCAAAGTGATATGAAAAAATTAACGGTAATGGGTCAGGATGAACTCATGGCTGCTGCCAAAGAGATGGGGGCACCCTTTTCCCTTGTCCAGCAAGTGGCAAAATTAGGCAAACTTCCCGTACCCAATTTTGCAGCTGGTGGCATTGCCACACCTGCCGATGCGTCCCTCATGATGCAATTGGGTGCTGAAACCGTATTTGTCGGTTCAGGAATATTTATGAGCGATGACCCAGCCCCAAGGGCAAAAGCAATCGTGGATGCTGTGACTTACTATAAAGATTCTGCGAAACTGGTGGAAATTTCAAGTGGTCTTCAGTCCGCTATGAAAGGATTGGATATGTCAGAAATTCCAGAAGGTGAACGCCTCCAGGAAAGAGGTTGGTAAGGATCCAGACTGGTTGTAAAAAATGATTGGTGTTCTGGCACTTCAGGGGGATTATGAAAAGCACATACATATTTTGGATTTGTTAAAAATCCAAAATATGGAAATTCGGTATTCCCGTGAACTGGATATGATTCAAGGATTGGTCATTCCTGGCGGTGAATCCACCACAATGACGGATCTCATGGGAAGAAATGGGTTTTATGAACCTATCCGGAATTTTGCCAAAAACTATCCTATCCTCGGAACTTGTGCCGGGTTAATAATGATGGCATCATCTGTACCTGGTTCTAGGGTGGAACCATTGGGTATTTTGGATATTGAAGTAGATCGAAATGCCTATGGCAGGCAAGTACATTCATTTACAGATCAATTGCCTGTACAATTAAATGGTCGCGCAATCCAAATACCATCCACATTTATTCGCGCACCAAAAATCACTAAGATAGCTGCAGGTGTGGAAGTGATCAGTAAATATCAAGGGAATCCTGTAGCAGTGAAGCAAGACCATCACTTGGGATTATCTTTTCATCCGGAATTGGATAATGTGACATTATTTCATGAATTTATTTTTAAAAAGCAATTAATGGATAAACCAACGCCACATCATCATGCAGCTTAAGCTTCTCCCAAATATAAAATCTCCCGCTGATATACGGGAATTTTCTCCGAAAGAACTCCAACAATTGGCCGATGAAATTCGATTCCATACCATTGATGTAGTGAGTGAGATTGGAGGCCATTTAGCCTCTACATTAGGTGTCGTAGAATTAACCGTGGCTCTCCATAAAGTCTTCAATACACCAACGGACAAGATTATTTGGGATGTGGGCCACCAGGCTTACGCTCACAAATTACTCACTGGCCGATTTGATGCATTTCCAACCATTCGCCAATATGGTGGTTTAAGTGGTTTTCTTAAACGGACTGAAAGTGAATATGATGTGTTTGGTGCGGGACACGCATCTACATCCATTTCTGCTGGCGTGGGAATTGCAGAATCCCAAAAACATACGGGAAAAAAGTTTAAAGTGGTGTCGATTATTGGAGATGGTGCAATGACGGGTGGACTCGCATTTGAAGCCTTAAATAATGGAGGACATTTAAGGACACCCTTGCTAGTGGTTCTCAATGATAATGAAATGTCAATAAGCCCGAATGTGGGTGCGATTAATACATACCTGACTAAGATTGTAACCAATCCGATTTACAATAGAATTCGGGATGAGATTTGGAATATAACGGGGAAATTACCTTTTGGAAAAAGGACCGCTCGGTCCATGCTCCATCGAATTGAAGAAAGTCTTAAATCTCTATTGGTACCTGGGATGTTATTTGAAGAATTGGGATTTCGTTATTTTGGACCAATCGATGGCTATAATATTGATGAGTTGGTACCCACACTTGAACGGATAAAAAATTTAAAAACACCTGCATTGCTTCATATCCTGACCAAAAAGGGAAAGGGGATGGAAGTGGCTGAGAATGATCCCATAAAATATCATGGCGTTAAACCCAATGGTTCATCAAATGGAAAAGTATCCACAACAAAAAATGTACCAATATTTCAAGATGTATTTGGATTACTTGTTTGTGAAATCGCTCGCAACCGAAAAGATATGGTTTGTATTACCGCAGCAATGCGTGAAGGAACCGGGTTGGTGCCATTTGCAAAAGAATTCCCAAAACGATTTTATGATGTGGGAATTGCGGAAGGCCACGGCGTTACATTTGCAGCCGGTTTAGCCACGGAAGGTGTTCGACCCATCGTGGCGATTTATTCAACCTTTTTACAGCGTGCCTATGATCATATTATACATGATGTGGCGATTCAGCATTTACCCGTGGTTTTTTGTTTGGATCGATCCGGTATTGCTGGTGAAGACGGTCCCACCCACCATGGTACATTGGATATCGCATATCTGAAATGTATTCAGGATTTAGTACTCGCATCACCCAAAGATGGAAATGAACTACGCCATCTTTTATATACAGCCTTGGATTATCAAGGGGGCCCTTTCGCTATTCGATACCCCAAATCATCATCACTCCGATTTGATCCTCATGGTCAGGCTGAACTACTCCCCATAGGGAGTTGGGAAATAATGAAAACCGGAACAGACGTGGCATTGTTGGCTGTTGGAACCCAAGTGTTTGATGCCATGGAAGCTTCAGTAAAATTATCTCAATCTGGAATTAGTTGCGAAGTGGTGAATTGCCGTTTTGTCAAACCAATGGATGAAGCTTATTTGGGATCGATTATTGGCCGTTTTAATCAAGTCATCACACTAGAAGAGGGGATTATTACAGGAGGATTTGGCGAAGGTGTTGCCGCATGGTTAGCGGTGAAAGGGTACAAGGGGGAAGTGCAAAATATTGGTTTGCCTAACGAATTTGTGGAACATGGCCCCAGAGATTTATTGCTAAAAAAGTTGGGTGTATGTGAGGCGGGTATCATTGAAGCAGTTCATACAGTCAAAAATCCTTTCGAAATAAAAGAATAATCAAATGAGTTCAATTGTATTAGTCCTATTGGGTTTCACAATTCTTTTTATTGGATACCGGTTTTATTCCAAGTTTCTGGGTCGCCGTATTTTTGATATTAATGAAAAGAACCACTTAATGCCGTCAAAAGAGTTTGAAGACGGTATTGATTTTGTTCCAACAAAGAAACATATTTTATTTGGCCACCACTTCACATCTGTGGCAGGTGCAGCGCCTATTATTGGACCCTGTGTGGCCGCTTATTGGGGATGGCTTCCCGCATTAGTATGGATTTTGTTCGGGACGATCCTCATGGGTGCCGTTCATGATTTCGGTGCATTGGTGATGAGTGTAAAAGAAAAAGGAAAAAGTATTGCAGATATTGCCTCCACTACAATTAGCAAACGCGCTCGTCTTATGTTTTTGATTTTTATCATCCTCCTTGTATGGCTCGTGCTGGCTGTTTTCGCCATGGCTGTTGCAGATTTATTTGTCGGGATTCCTTCTTCAGTTATTCCGATTAATATTGAAATTATTATTGCAATAATTATGGGTTATCTGATTTATAAAAAGAAAATGGATATTTTGATTCCATCTTTGATCGCTTTGGCATTGCTATACTTTTTTGTTTGGGTGGGCACAAAAGCACCTGTTGACTTTACTGAAGTCATGCCGGCACAGGATGCGAAAAATCTTTGGATCATTTTACTATTTATTTATTCTGCGATCGCCAGTCTTTTACCCGTTTGGACACTCCTTCAACCGAGAGATTATATCAATAGTCATCAGTTAATTATTGGACTGGGATTATTATTCCTTGGCATATTTGTTGCACAACCCATTGTAGACGCGCCGGCTTTACGTTCCTTTTCAGAACCAGGCGTTCCTTCTTTATTTCCACTCCTTTTTGTNACAGTAGCCTGTGGTGCCATCAGCGGATTTCATGGTTTGGTTGCTTCTGGTACTTCCTCCAAACAGTTAGAANATTTATCCGATGCCAGAATGGTGGGTTACGGTGGCATGATTGGAGAAGGTACCCTGGCGCTGGCTACAACTGTTGCTGCCGTGGCCGGTATATCTTTGGTAGCGCAGTCTGATATACCCAATTATTCTGTTGCAGTATCAGGTCTTAATAATTGGGAAGTTTATTATGATTCATGGGCCCATGCTAGTGGAAACAAAGCTGCGGCTTTTGTTTTAGGTGGCGGTGCCTTAATTCAGTCCCTTGGGATACCAGCATCAATGGCAAATACACTTATGGCTGTCCTGGTNATTTCTTTTGCTGCCACNACCCTAGACACGGCTACCCGNATTCAACGATTTATTCTAAAAGAATTTGGTTTAGCAATGAAGATTAAACCGTTAACCAATCGATATGTTGCCACAGTAATTGCCATTGTNCCCGCCATCTTGTTGGCATTTTGGAATGTTTCAGACCCGGGATCTGNCCCAACACGTCAGGCAGGGTGGGTATTGTGGCCTATTTTTGGCGCGAGTAATCAAATGTTAGCTGCGCTGACACTAATGGTACTTACGCTTTACTATTGGNAAAAGAAAAAACCGATTCTACCTTTATTAATTCCCATGGTTTTTATTATGGTGGTTACGTTTACTGTGTTGGTGTCTAATGCCATTAATTTTTATGGACATAATGGCATTTTATTTGGANTAACCATTTTATTAATGGGACTCATTATTTGGATGGTTTTTGAAGGAGTGAATAAGGTATTAGAAATTCGTAGAACACAGTAAATTTACTACGTCACTATCGCTATAAAATCACCATGTCATCGCAATTAGAATTATTTAATCAAATGAAAGAAAAATGGGAAAAAGATATACAATCTTCTTCCGATAGAGATTATAGCTTTGATACCTTAAGTGGNGAGCCGGTAGATCCACTATATTATCCCGTAAATCCCCATGAAGATTACATTGAAAAATTNGGATTCCCGGGTCAATTCCCTTTTACNCGTGGTGTCCATGCGAATATGTATCGGGGAAAGTTGTGGACAAAACGACAATTCTCCGGATTTGGGACACCGGAAGAAACCAACGCGCGATATCATTCCTTATTAGGTAAAGGCCAAACCGGTCTATCTGTGGCCTACGATATGCCCACCCTCATGGGGTATGATCCGGATCATCCTTGGGCGAAAGGGGAAGTGGGTAAATGCGGTGTCAATGTTGCCACCATCAAGGATATGGAGCAGCTTTTTGAAGGAATCAATCTGGGAGATATTTCTGTATCTCAAACGATCAATGGTCCTGCTGTCATTTTGCTGGCTTTTTATATCGCTGTTGCTGAAAACCAGGGTGTGGCTTTAGCCAATCTCCGCGGGACACTTCAAAATGATATTTTAAAAGAGTTTATCGCCCAAAAAGAATGGATATTTCCACCAGAACCCTCCATGAGAGTCATAACAGATATGATGGCATTTTGCACAGAATATATGCCAAAATTCAATACGATTTCTATTTCCGGCTACCATATCCGGGAAGCAGGATCCACAGCGGCTCAGGAATTGGCTTTTACCTTGGCAAATGGGTTTACCTATGTGGAATATGCCATGGCGGCTGGGTTAGATGTGGATGCATTCGCCCCACGTTTGTCCTTCTTTTTTAATTCACATTTAGATTTCTTTGAAGAAATTGCAAAGTATCGCGCTGCCAGACGAATTTGGGCCAAACGAATGAAAAATACATACAATGCGAAAGATTCTCGATCATGGAAATTGCGTTTTCATACCCAAACTGCCGGATGCTCTTTAACAGCACAGCAACCGGAAAATAATATTGCAAGAACGGGATTCCAAGGGTTGGCGGCAGTACTGGGCGGTACACAGTCTCTCCATACAAATTCAATGGATGAAACATTGGCTTTGCCCACAGAAAAAGCTGCCGAGATAGCACTCCGGACCCAACAATTGATCGCTTTTGAAACGGGAGTAGCGAATGTGGCCGATCCCTTGGGAGGTTCCTGGTATGTAGAATCATTAACGGATCAGATGGAAACCCGAGCGGAAAAATATTTTGATGAAATTGAGAATTTAGGTGGAGTAATACCGGCGATTGAAAAAGGGTATTTTCAGATGGAAATTGCCCGAGCGGCTTCTGATTATCAACAAAAAATTGATGATAAACAACTTATACATGTAGGTGTGAATGCTTTTATAAAACAAGATGAAGAAATTGAAATTCCATTATTAGAAATTGGNGATGAAGCTGAAAACCGCCAGGTAAATGCATTGGCGCAGCTCCGAAATGAACGGGATGAAAATGAAGTACAATTGGCCTTGAGCAAAATTCAGGAAGCCTGCATTAATGNGTATAATATTATGCCGCCTATTATAGCAGCAGCGAAATCGTTTGTGACAATGGGGGAGATTATNGCGGCAATGAAAGCAGAATTTGGAGAATGGCAGGAAGCTGCCGTATTTTAGGAGAGTATGATGAATAGTAATAAGAAATTTTTTCTCATGATCACTGGAATAATCGGTATGGTCATTTTTTGGATAAGCTGGGTATCAATGAATCCGGCAGATGAAAAAGCAATGACCACTTTTGTGTCTGTGGATGAACTCATCAATGATAATATTAACCGCCGATCGAAATTAGGCGGTTTAGTGAAAGATGGTTCGATTGCTATTTCTAAGACCAATTACCTTGATTGTACATTTGTCCTAAAAGAAGGGAATACGGAATTGGATGTAAAATACGGACGCACCCGTCCGGATCTATTTAAAGATGGTGTAGAAGTGATCGTCACTGGAGAATATTTGAATGGTGTCTTTTATGCCGATGAATTACAGACCAAATGTGCTTCCCGTTACGAAGGTGATTTGCGTAATGAATCCAGTTATAATTTAAATGAAATAGACTCATGACGCCCATTGCCGGCGGTGTGGCGCTGAATCTGGCATTTGGNTTCAGTATCCTCACAGTGATTACCCTATTCCTCCATACAAGAAATGGAGATCAGCGGCTTTTTTTAACCGGTCAACGATTAGCGTTGGGTATATCNTTTTTTGTTTTTCTNGCAACGTTCATTCTTGCATTTCAATTAATCCAGAGCAATTTTGATATAGATTATGTGGCCAGATATACAAGTCTGGAAACACCGTTCATATATAAAATATCTGCATTGTGGGCAGGGCAATCCGGTTCTCTTTTATTCTGGTTATTTATTTTATCTATTTATACCACGATTGTTATTCTNCAAAATCAGCGAAAACATAATTCACTTATGCCCTGGGTAATCATTACACTGGTGATTGTGCAGATATTTTTTCTTATACTGACCAATTNTGTGACGAATCCGTTTAAACCAACCGATGCAGATTTTATNGTTACCAATGGGAATGGTCTGAATCCACTGTTGCAAAATGTGACCATGGCGATTCATCCGCCCACACTTTATTTGGGATTTGTTGGATTTTCTGTTCCATTTGGATTTGCGATTTCAGCTTTGATTAATGGGGATACGAGTCCGCTATGGATACAGAGTATTCGCCGATGGGCTCTGGTCGCCTGGTTGTTTTTAAGTATGGGAATTATTCTGGGCGGATGGTGGGCCTACCGTGAATTAGGCTGGGGAGGATATTGGGCGTGGGATCCGGTGGAAAATGCCAGTTTTATGCCTTGGCTAACTGCAACTGCATTTATCCATTCCATTATTATTCAGGAGAAAAAGGACATGCTCCGCTTATGGAACATGTCTTTAATTATCATGACATTTACACTCTGCATTTTCGGTACTTTCCTCACGAGATCGGGTGTGATGAGTTCTGTCCATTCATTTACAGCTTCTTCCCTGGGACCTATCTTTTTGACATTTGTATTTTTAATTATAGTCGTTTCATTTGGCCTGATGTATTTCAGAAGAAATGAATTGAAGTCTGTCAGAAAAATGGAATCATTTACTTCCAGAGAAAGCGGATTTTTGTTTAATAATATGGTTTTTGTTGTATTGTGTTTTTCCGTTTTTTGGGGAACCCTTTTTCCAGTGATTTCTGAAGCAGTCCGAGGGACTAAAATCACGGTTGGACCGCCTTTTTTCAATCAAATGAATATTCCAATTGGTCTGATTTTATTGGCATTAACCGGGATTGGCCCATTGTTAGCATGGCGAAAAACAGGTAGGAAAAGCCTGATCCGTAATTTTACTTTTCCCATCCTTACTGGATTAAGTACAGCAATCATTCTACTCTTCGTAGGATTTAGGGGTTATGTTATTATTTCATTCAGTTTGGGTGCATTTGTAACGGCTACAATTGGAACAGAATTTGCCCGGGGTATCTATGCCCGGAGGAAAAAATTTAATGAATCCATTATTAAAGCTCTGATAAGGATGGTGAGCAAAAACCGTTCTCGATATGGAGGATATGTGGTTCATCTAGGCATTGTTTTTATGTTTGTGGGTTTCACTGGGCATGCCTTTGATGATGAAAAAGAATTCAGTTTAACGGTGGGAGAAACCGATCATGTGGCTGGATATACCTTCGAATTGATGCAATTGTCAGAAGCGGAACGTGCGAATCATTATGCCTGGATTTCGGACATCCGGGTGACTAATCAGGAAGGTAAATTTGTCACAAATCTCCACCCAGAAAAGCGGATATATTTTCATAATAATCCTGATCCGAATCGTCGTCAACCCCATAGTGAATTGGATATTTATACGACCATGAATCAGGATATTTATTCTATTTTTTCTGGCGTAGATAGTGAAAATGGTGTGGCCTTTATTAAAATTATGGTGAATCCCTTGGTCCGATGGGTATGGGTTGGGGGATTTATTCTGGTCTTTGGTACTCTCGTGGCCTTATGGCCTAGGAAAGATTAATGATTGATTTTATCAGAGATTACGGCTTGATATTGATTTTGTTTATTCTACCGGTTATCTTTGTTCTTCAGCCCTTATTTTTACCACGGATCGAAAAAATGCATATTCAATTAGATATGGCAGAATTAAAACGGAAAAAACTGTTGATTTATCGTCAAATTAAGGAGTTGGAAATGGAATATGACATTGGCAATATTAATGAAAATGATTTTATTTCCGGTCGTGCAACTTTAAAAAAGGAAGTTTCGGAAGTAATTGCCGCATTGAAATCATTATAATACGTCTATCGTGCTGTCTGTTTCAAATATATCAAAATCCTTTGACCATCGTACTGTTTTAAATAATATTACGTTTCATGTGGAAGTAGGTGAAACAGTTATATTAATGGGTAAAAATGGCGCAGGGAAATCAACGTTATTGCGAATTATAGCACGAATCATGGCTTGCGATAAGGGAGAAATATTATTTCAAAATAATGATTTATTGAATGGGAGTCCATTGGTTCGCCAAAAATTACTATATGTTGGTCATGCCTCCGCTATGTACACGATATTGTCGGCCATAGAAAATTTACAATTGGCATTGACGCTTCGGGGAACGCCCGTTGAAATTTCCAGGATTCAAGATCAGTTAAATTATTATGGCCTCACAAACCAATCAAATGATCCAATCTCTATTTATTCCCAGGGAATGCTTCAGCGGTTAAAATTAGCATATGCATCACTGGCCTCTTGGAAATTATTATTAATTGACGAACCATTCTCGGGACTGGATACTGAGGGCATAGCGTTAGTGAATAAATCTTTGCACCGTTGGAAGAAATTGGGGAAATCTATGATGATTGTTTTACATAACCAATCCCGCGCTGAAGAATTGGGTGATCGGATTCTTCGGATTAAGAAGGGGTTGATCGCATAATCACTATGTTTTTCACATTACTTAAAAAAGAACTGTTTGTTGAATTTCGATCTCGGGAAGTCACCCTTTCCATGCTAGTTTTCGGATTGTCTATTATTCTTACATTTGCATTATCATCTAACGTTTCCCCAACGATCATCGCCAATTATGCTCCCGGGATGTTTTGGATAATGGTACTGTTTGTCGCTGTGATAGGCGTGCATCGTACTTTTTCTTATGAAAAAGAATTTGATGCATTTTCCATGTTAATAAGTGCCCCGATTGACCGCGGGTTTATTTTTCTCACAAAATGGATTAGCGGATTTATCTTCCTGACGATAATGGAAGNATTAATCCTCATCCCATTTTTTAAATTTTTAATGATTGATTTTCCATCACAGCCTTGGATAGCCATCGGCACAACCTTGTTGATTAATTGTGCAATAATGGCCATTGCCAGTTTGGTCTCTGGCATTGCGATGCGAGCCAGATTAAGTGAAGTATTATTACCAATATTATTATTCCCTTTGGTTTCTCCTGTTATTATAGCCGCTACAAAAATATCCGGGAGTATTATGGTTGGGGACCCGTATTCCTTCTGGAAAATTTGGTTGTTAATCATTCTTACAGTTATTGTAATTTTTGGGCTTGTGGGATACACCTTATTCGATTTTATCACTGAAGAATAATGAAACCTTTTTTTAATAATAAAACGAACAGATCCGGGATGGTTTTAATCGTAGCCATGATGTTATTTAATGTTTGGAATGTCATCATGAACACGCCCATGGTTCCAGAGCAACATTGGGCACAGAAAATATTTTATGTTCATGTACCATCGGCCTGGGTTGGATTTTTGTCTTATTTTATTGTGATGGTGGCCGGTATTCTATTTTTTATGAAAAAGGATGACTATTGGGATGTTGTGGGTCTTGCAGCAGCAGAAATAGGAACTGTATTTATGTCTTTGGTGCTAATCACCGGTCCAATTTGGGCAATACCCATTTGGGGTAAGCCATGGATATGGGAACCGAGACTCACAACAACGCTCATCCTATTTTTAATATATATTGGTTATTTCATGATGCGAACATTTGGAGGTCATATCGAACGGGTAAAGCGATATGCAGCTGCAGTGGGAATAATTGCATTTGTTGATGTACCTATTATATTTGTATCTGTAAAATTTTGGACACCGGAGATTCAGTCTCATCCGCAAGTTGAAATGGCTCAGCAGCCATCGGAAATTTTGATCCCATTTTTATTATCTTTGAGTATTTTTACACTTTTGTATATTCTAATGCTTAAGTATAGAATTCATGTGATACGTATCAATTCAAGGGTCCGTGCAGATGTATAATTTCTTTGATTATTTCATGGCTGTNTATTTGATTGTATTTGGTACAATCCTTGGATGGTTCATCATGCAATTGCGTATAGAGAATCGCTTGTTAAATAAAAATAAAAATTCGAATGAAGGAGTAAATTNAGATGGAACGTAAAATTGTCCATGTTGTGGGAACGGGAACCATTGGTGAACCGCTGATTGGTTTATTATGTGATTATCGAGAAAAACTGGGAATTGATGAAGTCACATTTAATAAAAATACACCCTTGCGCGGTGACCGATCAAAAGTAATTGATTTATTAAAACGCGGTGCCCGCTTAGCTGTGAGCGAGGATCGGTTAGATGGCTTTAAAGAATTAGGTATGGATCCGGACTTGGAAACAGAAGAAGCCATTAGCCGATCATCTGTTGTCATTGATTGTACTCCATCTGGAATTGGCCATAAAAATAAGGAGAAATATTATCATAAATTTTCTGACAAAGTGAAAGGGTTTATGGCCCAGGGGAGTGAAGATGGGTTTGGGGTTAAATACGCCCGCGGAATCAACGATTCTATACTAAAAAATGGAGATCACCAGTTTGTACAAATAGTGTCATGTAATACCCATAATATTTCNTGTATTACTAATTCACTGGNGTTAAACGAATCTGGACCGGAAAATCTTAAGGAAGGTCGCTTTGTATGTGTTCGGAGAGCCAATGATACGAGTCAAGCGGGCAGTTTTATCCCTGCACCCGTTGTGGGTAGTCATAGNGATNAACAATTTGGTTCTCACCATGCCAAAGATGCTTATGAACTTTTTACAACCTTGGGATATGATTTAAATATGTTTTCTTCCGCAATGAAAGTGAACAGCCAATACATGCATGTCCTCTGGTTTATGTTAAGAACAAAAGAGCCCACAACACTAAATGAAGTGAAAGATCGCCTTGTTGCAAATAATCTCGTGGCGATGACTACAAAGGATATGACCAGTACCGTTTATTCCTTTGGCCGTGATCATGGTCATTTTGGTCGAATTTTAAATCAGACTGTTGTGGTGGAACAAACACTACATGTACGGAATGAACATGAAATATACGGATTCTGTTTTACTCCTCAGGATGGGAATTCAATCTTAAGCAGTATATCTGCGGCAGAACGATTTTTATACCCACATTCTTACGAANATAAAACTCAGTGCCTTAACGAATTATTTTTCGAGGAAATTTGAGCATTAATGTTGAAACGGTTGTCACGGGTCCGTTTCAGGAAAACAGTTATATTGTATGGTATTCTGATTCGACGGATGCAATTATTGTAGATCCGGGTGATGATGAACATCTGATTATCCAATCGATTGAAGACAATAAATTAACCCCCATGGCCATTGTGAATACCCATGCCCATTTAGATCATATTGGTGCTGTTCAACCTTTAAAGCATAAATATGATATTCCATTTTATCTTCATCCCAATGAACAATATATTTTAAATACATACGAAGATGCGTGCAGAATGTTTGGAATGCCCCCTCGAGAAACACCCGCAGTAGATGTTTGGTTTAATGATGCGGAAAATCTAAAAATCAATGCATTTAATATTCATTTAGTTCCAACGCCGGGGCATACACCGGGGGGTACATGTCTTGAAATTGACAACCATCTTTTTGTTGGAGATACGTTATTTCGAGGAAGTGTGGGAAGAACGGATTTACCCGGGGGAGATTGGGCCACATTAGAATCATCCTTGGTTCATCTATTCAATTCGGTTGCCCATGATAGAATTGTCCATCCCGGACATGGCCCGGATACAACTTTACATTATGAATTAAAAGAAAACCCATTTTTAATTCCCTTAAAAGACAGGGTAAATTAAAGGCTATGAAAGTTATAGAATTTCTTGAAAAAGCAAACAAAACACTTTTCAGTTTTGAAATAATTCCTCCCACCCGTGGTGGATCCATTGATCGTGTTTTTAATTTGGTTGAAGCATTGATCCCATTCGATCCCCCATTTATCGATTTAACCAGCCGCTCAGCTGAAGTCTATTATGAAGATGCTGGTGAAGGGAAAATGATTCGGTTCATTCGTCGCAAACGGCCGGGAACTATCGGTATTAGTGCTGCCATTAAAAATAAATTTAATGTGGAAACGGTACCTCATATTCTTTGTCGTGGTTTTACTCGGGAAGAAACAGAAGATGCCCTGATTGAATTGAATTATCTTGGGATTAATAATGTATTGGCCGTCCGGGGAGATGAACTTCGCAAAGATGCACCAGACTCACCAGGAAAAACTCGCCATAGATATGCATCCAATTTGGTGAGTCAAATTAAAGATATGAATGACGGAAAATATGTTGAAGAATTAATTGATGCTGCTCCGACAAATTTTTGTATCGGTGTGGGTGCATATCCTGAAAAACATTTTGAAGCACCCAATATGGCTACTGATATAAAATACTTAAAAGCCAAAGTGGATGCAGGCGCAGACTATATCGTTACGCAAATGTTTTATGATAATTCTGCTTTTTTTAAATTTGTTGACGATTGTCGGTCCGCTGGGATTGATGTGCCCATTATTCCTGGCATTAAAATTTTATCCACCGAAAAACATTTGAGTGTCATCCCTAAAATCTTTTATGTCGATATTCCGGAGGTTTTATCCGAAAAAGTTATCGGCCAGTCAAAAGAAGATATTGTAAATATCGGTGTTGAATGGGCTTTGGAGCAGGTGCAGGAATTGGTAGAGGCCAAGGTCCCCTGTGTGCATTTTTATATTATGTCCTCAGCCAAATCAGCGGCGAAGGTAGTCTCTCAGTTTAAATAGGATATAATTTGATAATGGATCAATTGTTATTCACTGGTTTTTATCAGGATTTGGCTCCGTACCTTCCCGAAAGGAAACACACACGTTTACTAGTGGCGGTTTCCGGTGGGTTGGATTCGGTATGCCTTCTTCACCTTTCAACACAATTAAGAGAAAATACTCAGATTGAAGTGTGTGCTATCCATGTGAATCATGGTATTCGAAATGCATCAATTGCAGAAGAAAAATTTGTTCGGGATTTATGTTCCACGCTAAATGTGGCATTAACAGTTATCCAAGCAGAGGGAAAATCTCAAAAAGGCGATAGTATGGAAATGTGGGCACGGCGAATTCGGCAAGAAGCATTTGAGTCTACTCGGTTAAAAAAGAATTGTGACTTTCTATTAACCGCCCACCATGCCAATGATAATGTTGAAACTATCCTTATGCATATGGACGANGGGTGTGGGGTTGAAGGACTTCGCGGCATTCCAAAAAAGAATGGACANATTATCCGTCCACTTGTAAAATTTAGCCGAAGTGATATTGAGGGGTATGTCCATTTTCATAGTTTGAAATATATAGAGGATGAATCCAATAAGGATGTGTCAATTAAACGAAATTNTGTTCGTCATAAAATCGTAAAGCCGTGGGAAGNTCAGGCGAGTCAAATTGTAAGTCGATTCAATAATTTGTCTCAAAAAGCAACGGAATCCGTGGCTCGGATGAATGGTTTGGTTGCCAAACTTTCTGAAAAGGTTGAGGATCGGGATCATCAAAAATTGATTCATGATACATTGGCAATTAAATTATCGAGAAACCAATTGGCTCGACTTGTGAAACATATTATTGGTGAAACAGATATTCCTTGGCGGCGGTATCGATGGGAAGCATTAGACCTGTGGTTTCATTCACCCAAGACCGGTTCGACCTTCAAGTTAAATAATCAATGGGCCATTTTACGAGACCGACACTGTTTTATCCTGAACCATGAAATTCAGAAAAAAATTGAATTGCCCATAAAAAGTATGGGTCGATTTGGCTTTGATGGTTTCAGTATTTCACTCAATAAAATTGAAGTACCATCCATGGATTCAAATCCATTTCATGAAGTGATTGATGGAAGTATTTTGAATGGGAAACGACTATCAATTCGATCTTGGCAGAATGGGGATGTATTTCAGCCTTTNGGGATGGTGGGGCATAAAAAAGTGAGCGATTTTTTAGTGGATGAAAAAGTAGATTGCTTTACCAAGGAAAAACAACTTGTTTTAACGGCAAATGAAGAAATTATATGGTTATGCGGTCGACGGTTGAGTGAAAAGGCAAAAATTACCCATTCTACTCAAGAATTATTGGAACTTTCTATGCAAACAAAAGTTGGGTTATCTTGGACGTAAATAAAGAAAAGTTAACTGAATTAATTTCCGAAAACCAAATACAAGATAAGGTCAAGGAAATTGCTGCGGACATATCTCAAAAATATGCCGGTGAAGCACCAATTTTGATTGGTATATTAAACGGAAGTTTTATTTTTTGTGCAGATCTCATTCGGGAATTNGACATAGACTGTGAAATTGATTTTATAAAGGTATCCAGTTATANGGGAACAGAATCTGTAGGAACCGTTAAACTACGGAAGGATATTTCTGCAGATATTACCAATCGTCATGTGATTATTGTGGAAGATATTATTGATTCTGGTNTAACGATAAAATTCATTAAAGACCGAATGTTAGAAGCTGGTCCAAAATCAGTGGCTATTGTAACCCTATTAATGAAGCCAGATATAGCAAAACTTGATTTTAAGATTGATTGGGTTGGGTTTGAAATTCCACCTGAATTTGTTGTAGGATACGGTCTTGATTATGACCAATTATACAGAAACTTGAAGGCAATTTATTGCCTCGAATCATTAGAGAGTGAGTAACGTGAATTCTAAAAAGCAAAATAGATCGAAGAATAACAAACCACAAGGGCGGAATAAATCGCCCAAGAAATCGAAAAAGGATGGGAAAAACCTAGAACAGTTTCAATGGAAACGAGCAGGAAAAACCAGTTTTGTCTGGGTTTTAATTATTATATCGGCTGTCTTTTTATCCAACTTATTTAACAGTAAAGGTGCGGATGAATTTGAAATTCAATATTCAGAATATAGAAGTTTCCTCACCGGGGGATTGATTGCGGAAGCCCGGGTTGTAGATGAAATTTTCCATGGTGAATTATCCNAACAGCAGATGATTATCAATCCAGCAGGCATGTCCCAGGAAATCGTTCGATTTCGGTTAAAACTCCCCTTTATTGATCGGGAGGTTATGAATGAGTGGGATAAGTATAATGTGGATTATACTTTCAGACAGAAATCGGTTGATTGGACCGGATACTTTTTGAATTTCCTCCCATGGATTGCTATCTTGGCGTTTTGGATTTTCCTCATGCGGAGAATGCAGGGCGGCGCCGGAGGAATGAAATCCATTTTTAATTTTGGAAAAAGTCGTGCAAAGGTTTGGACTTCGGATAAACCAAAAGTTACTTTTGATCATGTGGCTGGGTGTGTGGAGGCGAAGGAAGAATTGATGGAANTTGTGGATTTTCTTAAAAGACCCAAACGATATCAAAAACTGGGTGCAAAAATTCCCAGAGGCGTACTGTTAGTGGGCCCTCCCGGTACCGGTAAGACATTGTTGGCCCGGGCGGTTGCGGGAGAGGCAAATGTGGCTTTCTTCAACCTTAGCGGCGCTGATTTTGTTGAAATGTTTGTGGGCGTTGGTGCCTCTCGTGTAAGAGATTTNTTTGAGCAAGGGAAGCAGAATCAACCTTGTATAATTTTTATTGATGAATTGGATGCGGTGGGTCGTCAACGCGGCGCCGGCTTAGGCGGTGGGCACGACGAACGTGAGCAAACGCTTAATGCTTTATTGGTAGAAATGGACGGATTTGAGCCCAATGAAGATATAATTTTGATGGCCGCTACAAACCGACCGGATGTCCTGGATTCAGCCCTCCTTCGTCCGGGACGATTTGACCGACAGATTATTGTGGATGTTCCTGATTTAAGAGGACGATTAGGTATTCTGAAAGTTCATACAAAAAATATTGTAATGAATAAGCGCAAAGTGAAATTGGACGCTATTGCAAAAGGAACACCGGGTATGGTGGGTGCGGATCTTGAAAACCTCGTGAATGAAGCAGCCCTATTGGCGGCAAGGAAGAAAAAACGATCTGTGGATATGTCCGATTTTGAGGAAGCAAAAGATAAGGTCATGATGGGTGTTCAACGGAAAAGTATTGTTTTGTCTGAAGAAGAGAAGAAAACTACAGCCTATCATGAGGCAGGCCATACGCTNGTGGCAGTAAAAACCGAAGGGGCAGACCCGGTCCATAAGGTAACCATTATTCCCCGAGGACGGGCTTTGGGTGTTACCATGCAGCTTCCCATTGACGAAAAACATGGATATACGCGAGAATATATTGAAGGGCGATTGGCTATATTAATGGGAGGTCGTGCCGCAGAAGAACTCATCTTTAATGAACTTACAACTGGCGCAGGGAATGATATTGAGCAGGCAACCAAAATTGCTCGGAAAATGGTCTGTGAGTGGGGTATGAGCGATGTGTTGGGCCCCATGACTTTTGGTAAGAAAAATGAAGAAATATTCTTGGGTAGAGAAATTCAAAGTCACCAGGATTATTCGGAAGCGACGGCGCGGATGATTGATGAAGAAGTAGTACGGATAGTGCGTAAAGCTCAAGGTAAAGCACAACGCGTCCTAAAAGACAATATTGAACAACTCCATAACCTGTCTAAAGCATTGCTGGAACACGAAACGATTGATGGTGATGAAGTACAGGTGGTGATGGGTGGGAAACAGATTAAACGGTCAAAAAATGGATCGACGGGAAAACCGAAAAAAAGACGGCGTCGACGGAAACCGAATCAGCAAAAACAACAGAAATCTGAAACGGAATAAAAATTACGGATAGAAAGTTAGCTAATCCTTCAAGGATTAGTTTACTTGGGTACTCGCAGTTTAGAAACTTTACTGAACACTTGAAAGCCTTGCCCCGATAAATCGGGATGAGGCTTTTTTAATAGCCATTATTCCATTCTTCATAAATGGTTAACTGCTCTTCGATTTCTTCATCTGCGATTTCAAATTGTTTCTCTAAATCACTTTTTTGTTTTAGACTGACGAANGCCCCTATTACAAGTAATAGAATGGATGCATAAAAATACCAATTCAAACCTGAGTTGTATGCTAAACCACAAATTATAGTTNATAAGATTAATTATCTAAAGTTTACTCATTTTCTGAAATATAACCAATAAAGTCTATTTTATATTTAATATATGGGGCGAAGACNGTATAAAATTTAAAATATCAATCGAATTCNTTCCTAATTTCTNGTCTATATTTTTCGNAAATATTTAATGAATAACNCCCAATTTCAAGCCTGGCTAAATAAGCCATCCAATACCCTGATTATGGGTATCCTNAATGTAACGCAGGATTCCTTCAGCGATGGGGGGAAGTTTGATACGCCGGAACAGGCGACCGCCCATGNAATAAAAATGATTGANGANGGTGCGGATATAATTGATATCGGCGGCGAATCTACTCGTCCCGGTGCTGAACCCGTATTATTGGAAGAAGAATTGAACCGGACGATTCCCGTGATTGAGGCGATTCGAAAACAATCGGATTGTGTTATTTCCATCGATACATATAAATCAAAAGTGGCCTCCGCGGCATTGGATGCGGGCGCCAATTTGGTGAATGATATTTCTGGACTTACTTTTGATGAAGGCATAGCTCCATTGGTTGCGGAAAAGAATGTACCTGTTATTTTGATGCATATCAAAGGAACGCCGAGGGATATGCAAAAAGAGCCCCATTATGAAGATCTTATGGGAGAGATAAAAGATTATTTTACAGCACAAATAGCCAAAGCAAAAAAAGCAGGTATTTCGAATACAAATATCATACTCGACCCGGGAATTGGGTTCGGAAAACGATTGGAAGATAATTTTGAATTGATCCGTGAATTGAAGCAAATTTGCGCTATGGGATATCCCGTTTTAATTGGTCCTTCCCGGAAATCGTTTATCGGCACGGCGCTTAACCTGCCGGTGACTGAACGATTGGAAGGCACCTTGGCGTCCATCACTGCCGGTGTGATGAATGGTGCCCGTATTGTCCGGGTCCATGATGTCGTCTCCGTTCGTCGTACCGTCACCATCACCGAAAAAATCATGGGAATGAATTAGATGATTCTATTTAAAATCGGTTTTCTGACGGTCACCTTAATTGATGTGATTGACTTGCTTCTGGTGAGTTGGCTGTTTTTCAAAGTATATATTTACTTTAAAGGTACGCGTGCCGGACAAATGTTAGCCGGGCTCATTATTCTCATGGTGGGTTCATTCCTCTTTAACGCTTTTGGTCTCAGCGCATCGAGTTGGCTGGTCAATCAATTCCAAACGGTGTGGGTGGTGGCCTTTGTCATTCTATTCCAACCGGAACTACGGCGTCTTTTAATCTATATGGGTCAAACAAGATTTTTCCAGAAGATATTTCGTGTGGGAACATCCAGAACAATTATATCCATTGTGGAAGGGGCTACACAGCTTCAAGAACGGCATTGGGGCGGGCTAATCGTGATTCAACGGGAAACGGGTCTTAGATCTTACAAAGATCAAGGGACTCAGCTAAAAGCGGAAGTAACCGCTCCTTTACTCGTGTCTATTTTTAATCCATCTTCTCCACTCCATGATGGAGCGGTTATTATACAAAATGACATTATTGATGCGGCGGCATGTATATTGCCGCTGACTGAAAGTACCATGATTGATCCGGAAATGGGTACACGTCATCGTGCAGCATTGGGCATTTCTGAAGAGACTGATGCGATTGTTGTATTAATTTCCGAAGAAAAAGCACGGATTTCCGTGGCTGAAAATGGTCGGTTTGCTCATATTGGAATGGATGATATTGCCCTGAGAAAATATTTAAATGATCGAATGTTTATTGCTTCTGGAGATTAAATATATTTGTCGCCCTAAGTTTGTGGAAGGGGGACAGAAAAACATATGTCAATTTTAAGTTACACAATCCTCAGCGTTTTGCTTGTGAGTCTTGTTTCTTTAGCCGGCGTTATCACACTTTCACTGTCAGGAAAAAAGCTAGATCGAATCATGACTTACTTGGTGAGCTTCGCTACAGGAAGTCTTTTTGGTGGTGCGTTGATTCACCTCTTGCCGGAAGCCTACGCAACAGCCGAGAATCCCCTTTACGTATCATTGTGGACGATTGGCGGTCTTGCAACATTTTTTGTGATGGAAAAATTCTTTCGGTGGCGCCATTGCCATCATCCCACGACAGAGGATCACATCCACCCGGTGGTCCCCATGAATATTTTTGGTGACGCCATGCATAATTTTATTGATGGTGTCCTCATTGCCATCAGTTATGCTGCCAGTATTCCATTGGGGGTTGCAACTACGACCGCCGTGCTTTTCCATGAAATCCCTCAAGAAATCAGTGATTATTCTATTTTAATTAATGGGGGACTTTCAGTCAAAAAAGCATTAATAGTGAATTTTTTCAGTGCATCATTAGCTTTAGTTGGTGCATTATTTGCTCTTCAGATGGGAAAAAATATTTCAGGATTTACAGAAGCACTTGTGCCGCTTACAGCTGGTGGATTTCTCTATATTGCTGGTTCTGATTTGATTCCTGAACTTCACCATAATACAGATGTTAAAAAATCCATTATTCAATTATTGATGCTGATTTCAGGCGTGGCAGTTATGACTGTATTAGCGATAAAATTCTAAAGATTATCAAAGGCTTCTTGTTAATTTAATCTATGGAATTATTTGATATAAAAGACCAATATGCCACTGCACAAAAAAAATACACAGAATTGCGGAGGTATCTTTGACCTATCCGTTAAACAAGCTGACTTAGAAAAAATGCGTCAGATATCGGCTTCGCCTGATTTTTGGAACGACAATACGGCAGCGTCAGCGCTCTCGAAAAAAATCTCTATTATTGAGAAAGAAATATCTCTTTGGGAAGTATTAGATACGATGCANGGAGATGTGGAAGTNCTNTTAGAATTTGCAGAAGCAGGGGAAGCGGATTTAAAGGAAGTAGAATTAGAACTCAATAAGTTTGTNACTACGATTGAGGATTTAGANNTAAAAATGATTCTNGGCGATGAGCANGATACNCAAAANGNNATTATGACAATTCANCCCGGCGCNGGNGGTACNGANAGCCAAGATTGGGCNGAGATGCTNTANCGTATGTANTCNCGNTGGATTGAGCGNAAGGGATTTAAAAANGANATNATGGATCTTCAACCGGGNGATGANGCNGGNATNAAAGATTTNACNATGGAGNTTAANGGNGATTATGCNTACGGNTTNTTGAAAGCAGAAGCNGGTGTNCATCGATTGGTNCGNATNTCACCATTTGATTCAAANAGNCGNCGCCANACNTCATTTGTNTCNGTATTTATNTATCCNTCNTCTGANGAAGAAATTGAAATTGANATTGACCCGGGNGATTTNCGNATTGANACNTATCGNGCCAGCGGTGCNGGNGGNCAACATGTGAANAAAACGGANTCGGCNATNCGAATTACCCATNTNCCNTCGGGTATTGTNGTNCAATGTCAAAATGAACGGAGTCAGCATAAAAATAAAGCATCCGCTATGAAAGTATTAAAAGCACGGCTGTACCAGGCAGAAGTTGAAAAAGAAAAAGAAGCTATGAAGGATTTGGAAGATACAAAACTGGATAT
>PAXB01000027.1 GCA_002715035.1 Fidelibacterota bacterium | reverse complement strand
TTGGATTGTTAATATTGCGGGTACTCCCGGGATATTTTTTATTAGCCAACCATGGTTGGGATAAAATCACTCACCCTGAAAAATGGGCTGGATTGGGGAGTGCAGTGACGAAGTACGTTGGTATTATCGATTTTTTAAGTCCAATATTCGGATTTTTAGGTGCATTTTCTGAATCAATTTGTGCGGGATTAGTCTTGATTGGATTGTTTACACAACCGGCTGCGGTACTGGTGGTTGGTACCATGTTTTTTGCAGCCATGTATCATATTACGGGGACCGGGAATCCTGAAAGTGCATTAATTTATATGTCAATTTTTGCAGCGATTGCTGCCGCAGGACCTGGAAAGTATAGTATCGATAAAATATTTTTGTCAAAGACAGAGGACTAATGCAGGCAGTTCGGATTCATTCGCACGGCGGCCCTGAAGTTCTCCAGGTTGAATCCATCCCCAGACCTGAGCCAATGGATGGGGAAGTCGTTGTTCAAATNAAAGCCGCCGCCTTAAACCATTTAGATTTATGGGTTCGCCGAGGGATTTCAGGTGTACCATTACCCATGATNTTGGGGAGTGATGGTNCAGGCNTTATTTCTGATGTGGGGGAAAATATTTCGCAATTCNCTAATGGTGATGCAGTNTGTATTCAGCCATTAACTTATTGTGGTCATTGCCGGTTTTGCAGAAGCGGCCGGGAAAATTATTGTGATAATATAGGTATCTTAGGAGAAAGCCAGGATGGAACCCAATGCGAATTTATTGCAGTACCGGAAAAAAATGTCCGGCTAAAACCGGAGAATTTATCCTTCCAGGAAGCCGCTGCTTTTCCCTTAACCGTCCAAACAGCTTATACTATGCTGGTACGTCGTGCTAAAATTGAACCGGGTGAAACTGTTTTAGTTTGGGGTGCCGGTTCCGGCGTGGGAACCATGGCCATCCAGATTGCAAAAGCAAAAGGCTGTCAAGTCATTGCGACGGGAGGGAGCGAACAAAAGCGGTCCCATGCCTCAACATTAGGCGCTGATTTGGTATTGGACCATTACGGGGACAATATTGTAAAATCTGTCAAAGCTTTCACGGATGGACGTGGTGCAGATGTGGTGTTTGAGCATGTAGGAAAAGCCACATGGGAGACCAGTATGCGATTGCTTGCAAAGGGTGGACGCATTGTGACTTGCGGTGCAACCACTGGTCCAAAAGTTGGCATAGACCTTCGCCATTTATTTTCTAAACAGCAGACAATACTAGGCTCAACCATGGGTGATGTGGCTGCTTTTGATGATTGTTTATCCCTTGTTATTAAAGGCACAATTAAACCAATTGTGGATAAAGTATTTGCTTTGAGTGATATTAAACACGCCCATGAATATTTGGAAAAGGGTGAACAAATTGGTAAAGTCATCCTGTTGCCGGAATGAAATACAGTAAGCATATATTTGTCTGTATCAATGAGCGGATTCCTGAAAGCTCAAAAGGAGACTGTGCCCGAAAGGGTGGGCAGGAAATTCGTCTGCGATTTGTACAGTTGATAAATGAACATGGATTAAAAGGAAAGGTTCGCGCCAATAAGAGCGGGTGTTTGGATGCCTGTGAAATGGGGGCTGCTGTAGTGATCTATCCACAGGGGATTTGGTATACAAGGGTAGCTATAGAAGATGTGGATGAAATTTTTAATACATCGGTGTTAGGTGATGGCATCGTTAATCGTATTGCTTCGTCTCAGAAAACTTGGGACGAGCTAAATCGTATCAGGAATAAATAGCGGGTAAGAATATGAAAAAAATAATTATTTTTATAACCATTGGAATGATGATTTCGATCGGACAAGCCCAAATGAAAAAAGGGATTGGTCCCATGTTAGGCACACGAGGAGTTGGTATTATATTCTCAGGGCAATGGCAAATTAAATCGAATATAATTACCGGATTCGAAACGAGGTTTTACGACATAAAAAATGATTCAGAACTTCCGGGATATAATCGATTTACGGGGCAAGCACTCAATGTGGGTGACAAGGCCCTATTTATGGTACCCCTATTCGGTACGGTAAGATGGTTACCCTTCGAAGGTAAAATTGCCAATAACTTTTCACCATTCGTGGAAATGAAACTCGGCCCTATTTTGGCAGTGGACGGCAATGAAGATACGAGAAAATTTTCTAATCGTTGGGGGAAAGCAGGTACGATTATGACCTATGGCATTCAAGTTGCATTTGGTGTCGACTTTCTTCAAATGGGTGGCAGCGCCATTTCACCATCCATTGGTTATGAGTACCTTCCCATGGGCAAAGAAGTGGACGGACGTACCAATTATAATGGTACTGTTGTTAATATTACCTTTACATTCGGTAATAACCGACGCTGATGGAAGAACACTTTTTCCAAATCCATCCAGATAATTTAGACCATAATCAATTCACCCTTTCTAAAGAAGAATCTCTACATTTTCTCAAATCACTACGGGGNAAAAAAGGGGATAGCTTATGGCTCTTGGATGGATTAGGAACCGCTTATGAAGGCACCGTTTCAGGGATAAACGGCAAATCCGTTTCTGGNATTATTAANCAGGCTCACCCAAGCTATGGAGAATCTGATTATGAGATTCATTTGGCCATTGGATTAATTAAAGGTAACCGGATGGACTTTGTGCTGGAAAAAGCAACCGAACTCGGTGTGAAGTCAATTCAACCTCTTTTGTTAGATCGATGCGTGAAAACAAAACTGAATATGGATCGTGCGAATCGAATAGTCATTACCGCAGCCAAACAATCGGGGCGGAGCTATTTTCCTCAGGTTCGTGATCTCATTGGCATGACCAGTTGGCTTGATAATCTTAAGGGTTGCCGTAAAATTGTTTGCCGCTTCTCAGGGAAGAAAACTTTGGCGAATGCTTTAGGGAAAGCACGGATAAAAGTATGGATGTTGATTGGTCCTGAAGGTGATTTTTCTGAAAATGAAATTGAACAAATGAAACAAGCACATGTTGAATTTATATCTTTAGGGCCGAGGAGACTGCGAAGTGAGACTGCTGCAATTGTGGCAATCTCTAATTTGAATCAACTTATAGGTAATGAAGGATGAATGATTGTTTATTTTGCAAAATGATCTCAGGTGAAATTCCTTGCGATATTGTTTATGAAAATGAATCTGTTTTTGCTTTTCGGGATATCGATCCAAAAGCACCAACCCATATATTATTGATACCCANAAAACATATTCGTTCTATAAATGAATTGGGTGAACCAGAGCAAAATTTNGCCGGTGAATTATTACTGACTGCAAAAAAAATAGCGAAGGATGAAGGGATTGATGAATCCGGTTTCAGAACCATTTTTAATACAAATTCTGATGGAGGCCAGACTGTGTTTCATATCCATATGCATATTTTGGGCGGTCGCAAAATGGCGTGGCCACCCGGATGACCTTTTTCATATGATCCCTATAGTTTTCCCTTTAGAAAATCATTAGATTCCTACACCTCTTTATCCTCGGAAATGTATATATCAGAACTTAATATTCACGGCTTTAAATCTTTCGCCAAAAAAGAGAAACTCAAATTTGGCGAAGGTGTTACCGTCATCGTTGGCCCAAATGGTTGTGGTAAAACTAATATCGTGGATGCGATACGCTGGGTTCTGGGCGAACAAAAATATTCTGTACTACGCTCCAGCAAAATGGGTGATGTGATATTTAATGGCGCAGATGGGTTAAAACCACTNTCCGTTTGTGAAGCATCTCTTACGGTTCATAATAATCGCGGGAAACTTCCGGTAGAATATAATGATATAGAAATTGGCCGTCGTATATATCGAAATGGAGATTCAGAATATTTTCTAAATCGCACCCCGTGCCGATTAAAAGATATCCATGATTTATTTATTGATACAGGTATGGGCGCTGATGCCTATTCCGTTATTGAATTAAAAATGATTGAACAAATTCTTTCTGAAACAGATGATGACCGTAAACGCATGTTTGAAGAAGCGGCAGGCATAAATAAGTATAAACAGCAGCGCCGATCGACTTTAAGAAAATTTGATGCTGTCCGGCAGGATTTGGATCGGGTAGATGATATTGCCCAGGAAGTTGAACAAAAAGTAAATGGNCTTAACCTGCAATTAAAACGGTTCAAACGTCATGAAAAATTATCAGATGAACTGAAAGAAAAAGAGGTTGCGTTAGCCTTTATTCGCGTTCATGATTATGAATCAGACATCAGTCCNTTGCGTAAATGTGTATTAGAATTCACTCACCTTAAGAATGAAAAAGCAACAGATANTTCCCAACATGAAAAGGAATTAATCCATCTAAAAAGTATTTATAGCGAGCAGCAAACCGAATTGAATTCTCTGCAATCTGCATTGCGTAAAATGGAGGAAGAAAGGGAATCTTTCCGTCATAATGTATTGGTTTGGTCCGAACAGGACAAGGCAACAGAAGCNACCANACAAAGATTGAAACGAGAGGGTGAAAGCAATGCCCAGAAAAAAGTTCACCTCAAGGNACAGATAAAACACTTTAATGGCGAATTGTCTGTTTTAGATCCCCAGGTTGATGAACAGTTAAAAAAATACAAATCAAAAAAATCGGAATTTGAAGTGGTGAATGGCCGGTACAAAAAAGCCCAGGATTTGTTAGAAAAAGCTCAAACTGATCGATGGGAGGCTCAGCGAAAAATGGCGGATGATCATTCATTATTAGATCGCACTTTATCACTCGTCAAAGAGAAAAATAATACCATTACCCAGTTGAATGAAAAAATTACAAAAATTGAAATCAGCCAAAAGGATCAGAGCAAAGAACAAAAAGATTTAGATAAGAAAAAAACAGTTCTGAAAAAGTCCACAGAAAAAATCCATGCAACATTAAATCAAGTGCGAGAAGTATTGAGAACNGAACAAGAAAAAGAATCCGCACTATCCATTGAAATTCACCGTGGAAAATCCAAACTGGAATCCTTGGAATCTCAAGCATATTTTTACCAGGAATTGGTTGAACAAAAAGATGGATATCCGGAAGGAGTCCGAACCATTTTAAAATCACCAAACGATTACCCTGGCATCATTGGGACGGTTGGCGAACTGTTCCAGATAGAGGAAAAATATGATGTCGCATTTCAAAGTGCTTTAGGAGATTGGACCAAATGTCTGGTGGCGGAGGATCGGAATGCTGCCGTAAACATTGTTGAATTAGCCCAATCTCATAAAATTGGAAATCTGTCCATTTTACCCTTAAAAGAATTAAACAAACTTTCTTCAATGCAAACCAAAGTGCCCAGTGGAAAGAACATTATCGGAAGTGGCGCGGAATTATGTGGTGCAGATCAAAAAGTAAAAGATCTTGCCAATGTGCTTTTAGGGAATCTTTTGGTTGTTGACGATCTGAATGAAGCCATAAAAAACCCTGATTTAGACGGATGGAATATGGTGGATTTGAATGGCGCCTATTCCGGGAAAAACTTTGTTTTGAAATATCATGGTAAAAATGGTGATGGCAGTTTAATCGGTCGCCAGAAAAAAATCGAATCTATCCAAAGATCAATAGAAAAAATTGGCGTCATAATTAACAGACAAGAACAAGAACTTGCAGAACTTGAAAAAAATATTAAAGTCCAATCTTCCCAATCTATATCCCTGGGAGAGGAGCTGGAAAATTTAACTCATGATTTGAATGGTGTTGAATCATCTCTAATTCGAAATCACTATAGTCAGTCTCAAGCATTAGAAATTTTAAAAGATCTTCATGGGGAGGTTAAAGATACGGTTCAAACGATTGAAGGCCTTCAGGTATCCATTCAACAACTTGAACCAGGGTTAGAAAAGGGAAATGCGGTCATTGAAAATTTTAAATTGATTGCTCAGCAAGCGTCAGATGCTTTAGTAAAAGTTCAAGGTGAGCGGGATGCCTTCCAGCATGAAGTTCAGGAATTGCGGATTACACTACTCAATTTTGATAATAAGCGGGATAATTTAAATTTCCAAAAACGCGTTTCAGAAGAAACAATACAAGAATTGGGAAACCGTTCTACAACGATTAATCAGGAAGTAAAAGCGCTCGGAGATAAACGCGAATCCTTATCAAAACAAATAACCGAAGGCGAAAGCGATCTAAAGTCTATTACAGGAAAATTGGTTAAAGAAAAATCCATAACAGACTTGAAACAGAGCACGTTGAACGACACATATCAATCCATGGAAAAAATTCAAGATATTATTCGATCGGAACAACAATCTAAGGAAGCACTTTTAGAAGAATTAAAGACTAATGAATTAAAGATCGTAGAGATGGAGCAACGAATCAATATAATACAGGAACGGATACGAGACAGATATGAAATAGAAGTTCCGACAGATTTAATTGTGAACGAAGAAGCGGATGATTTAGCATTGCGTATTGATTCGATTCAGCGAAGTATTGAAAGTATTGGCCCCATTAATATGGCTGTCCAGCAGGAGTATGAAGATGAGAAAGCCCGTCTTCATACCTTCATGGAGCAGCGGGATGACCTCATTGTTTCTGAGAATAATTTGCGGGAAACCATTCAGAAAATTGATCAGGTCGCTCGGAAAAAGTTTCAGGAAACCTTCGATCAGATTAAACTCAATTTCTCCAATTTATTTCAATTATTTTTCGAGGGTGGTTCGGCATCGTTATCATTGGTGGGCGATCCGGATCCATTAGAAGCAGATATTGCGATTCACGCCCAGCCGCCGGGTAAAACAAATCAAAGTTTGAGAATGCTCTCCGCANGTGAAAAATCACTAACGGCCATCGCATTGTTATTTGCTATTTATCAATATAAACCAAGCCCTTATTGCATTTTAGATGAAGTGGATGCACCTCTNGATGATGTGAATATTCAAAAATTTAAACGTGCCCTGAATCAATTTGCAGATGAAACACAATTCATTGTTGTGACACACAACAAACTCACTATGGAATCTGCGGATTATTTATACGGCGTTACCATGGAGCAGAAGGGTGTTTCGAAACTGGTATCGGTAAAGTTTAACGGACAAGCATAAATAGCAATTATATCAAATGTAAAAAGCCCCGCAAAATGTGGGGCTTTTTACATTTCATTTCATTATTTCGTGAAGGCCAGAAGTGTAATGAGTAGTATGCTTCGTTTCATGATAAAAGGTNTCTTATTNAATTTTATGGCTTCCTTGGTAAAAAGTNAGCCATGAATTCCGNGATATTTATAGATAATTTGGGAGCCAANTAAATCTGTTTTTTATATTTGATTTTATGGCATTCTTTTGGGAACCACTCATTACNAGTACTGGCANTTTCACAATCCCGTTTTGAAGTATGANCTGTTACAGCATAGTTCTCATCGATACAAAATGGGTCTTTAACTTTATTAATATGAAATGATAATTGGNTNTTTGTCATTTCATAAATGTTGCATTNATCTAGTATGCAAATGGTGCCACCGGCATCATACCATGTAAANGATGTTACTTTTGCATCTGGCCCAGTAACGGTCTCAATCCCGGTTCCATTTTTTTTNAGCTCCAGGGTTATGGTTAGCCCTTTTCCTTTTAANCCTCGCCATTCCGTATCATCAATATCACCATTACAGTCGGATATTTCGTAAATACCCATCTCGGTCACAACCCACGTGCCCACAAATGGACTCAAATCTTCCTCTTCTTTTTCTTCACAGGCCAACAGCCCCAAAATNAGTAGTAATAATATATTTTTCATATGTATNCCAAATAATTCTTTTGTTTTATGTTTTAAAAATTACAAAGGATGAATTAAAATTACTTGATTTTTGAATCGTTGTTTGAAGGGTGAGTAAGGTAATTTTCNCCCCATGTCAACGGTCCATATACGTAACTTTTGTATCATTGCCCATATCGACCATGGTAAATCTACTTTGGCCGATCGTTTGTTAGAAGAAACCCACACCCTTGCAAAGAAGGACATGAAGGCCCAAGTCTTAGATAGTATGGATTTGGAACGGGAGAGGGGAATCACGATTAAAAGCCATCCTATCCAGATGAAGTACACTCACAGCGATGGCCAACATTACATTTTCAATTTAATCGATACACCCGGTCATGTGGATTTCACCTACGAAGTTTCTCGATCTTTGGCTGCATGTGAGGGTGCTTTATTATTGGTGGATGCTGTGCAGGGTGTGGAGGCCCAAACAGTGAGTAATAGTTATTTAGCGATTGAAAATGATTTGACCATTATTCCCATCATTAACAAAGTCGATTTGGATAGTGCGCGACCGGAAGAAGTAACCCATCAAATCATGGAGTTAATTGGATGTGAGAAAAGTGAAATTATTTCTGCAAGTGCAAAAAGTGGCGTTGGCATTCAGGATGTGTTTGATGCCATTCTGGATAGAATCCCGCCACCGGAATATCGATCGGATAGACCTCTTAGAGCCATGATATTTGATTCAATGTATGATAATTATAAAGGNGCAATTCCTTACNTACGTGTGTTTGACGGCGTGATAAAGCCGGGGGACACGGCTAAATTTTTTACCCATGATCGTCAATATGACGTTACTGAAGTAGGTCATTTTNTCCTGAAACAGGTTCCTGCGAAGGAATTGCGCGCCGGNGANGTGGGATATCTTTTAGGCAGCATTCGGAACGTCTCACATATCTTACCAGGGGATACGATTACGACGAAAGTGAATCCCGCCATGGAGGCATTACCAGGATACAAAGAAATAAAGCCCATGGTATTTTCCGGGTTATATCCTTCAGATGCGGATGATTATGATCAGTTACGGACTGCNCTAGATAAATTAAAATTAAATGATGCATCATTGGTCTATGAACCGGAAACCAGCGAAGCCTTGGGGTTTGGATTCCGTTGCGGGTTTTTGGGCCTGCTTCATATGGAAATTATTCAGGAAAGACTGGAACGGGAATTCGATATTGCTCTAGTAACCACGTCTCCCAATGTGCAATATAAAGTGGAACTGAGAGATGGGTCNATTGTTGAAGTGGATACGCCGGCAAAGATGCCATCTACAGGAGATATTCAGGCTATTCTGGAGCCCCATGTATCNGCGGANATTATAACNCCAAAAGAATATATCGGCGGCATTATGACCCTGTGCCAGAAGAAGCGAGGGATATATAAAAATACAAATTATATCACAGCAGATAAGGCCCAGCTNCATTACGATCTTCCATTGGGAGAAATTATTTTTGACTTTTATGATAAACTAAAATCAATAACAAGNGGCTATGCTTCTTTAGATTATCACATTTCTGATTATGTGTCCGGGGATTTAAAAAAGTTGGATATTTTAATCAATAATGAAGTTGTAGATGCTTTATCGATGATTACTCATTCGGATGATACATACGATCGTGGTGTTGCTTTATGCTCTAAATTAAAAGAATTGATTCCCAGACAAATGTTCGATGTGCCGATTCAAGCTGCATTGGGTCAGAAAATCATTTCCAGATCCACCGTAAAAGCAATAAAGAAAAATGTAACAGCAAAATGCTACGGTGGTGATATTACCCGAAAACAAAAATTGTGGAAAAAACAAAAGGAGGGTAAAAAACGTATGAAATCTATTGGAAAGGTAGAAATTCCCCAGGAAGCACTATTGGCTGTTCTCCAAATCGACTCGGATTGAGAGATGTGAAATATGTTCATTTGTTAAAGAATTCATGAACACCCAAACGCATTATCATTAATGAATCATTCAAATTACTGGAAAGAAACCCACACCCCCCTTTATAGCTTTATTTTTACATTGCCATTATTTCTAATTTACGAAATTGGTATTTTTTCAATTTCTGCCAGTGATCTGCCCTTATTGAGAAATGGGGCCGATGTCATAATGCGTCAAATGATGGAAATGTTTGGGGTCTTTGGGAGATACGGGTTTAGCGGTTCATTTTTGATTGGCTTTATGGTTGCTTTTTTACGACAGAAGAAAAAAATAATGTCCACAGCCATTCGCGGTGAATATTTATTAACCATGTTGTTTGAAAGCATTGGATGGGCCATCATTCTTACCATTGTAATGATTTGGTTTCCAATCCTTCTCATGAATGGAAAAGATGGACGTTTAGTTCAGCAGGTTGTATTGGCAATTGGTGCTGGAATCTATGAGGAGTTCATTTTTCGAGTAATTCTGATTACGGGGTTGGCGGCGGTGCTTGAATTTATTTTTCAATGGGGTGAGGTGGGGGAAAAAGTAGGCGCTGTGATTTTAGCCGCCATGCTATTCTCAGGATTCCATTTTGTGGGTGCGTTTGGTGAGCCGCCATCAGTGTATATATTTATTGTTCGGTTGATAGCCGGAATCGTATTAGGCGGTATCTATGTGCTCCGTGGTTTTGGAGTGGCAGCCTATACCCATACGATTTATGATTTATTTGTATTAGTAAAATTCACCACTTCTTCTTGATGAAAATCAGTAATTTCTTCGTCAATTTTGGGGGGAAATCAATCAAAATGAAGAAATCAATACTCGCACTACTTTTCTTAAAGGTGATTGTAGCACAATCATCACCATTTAATTTGTTTGATGCTGTGGTTTATTCTGAATATTATTTTGATGGAATTATGGTTGAGATTAATGGAGAGGTGAAAAACGGAAGTTTACCATTAAATCTTGAAATGGGTATTCCTGCCAGTACAGATAGTGTCTTTTTTGTAAGCGGGTCTGCTGAAATGGAATCAGAGGTAAAAACTCTTTCTATCCTGAAAACAAATAATCGCTCATTTATCCAAGTAAATGTGCTTGAATCCAAATTTAGGATATTTGTCTTTTATCCTATTGATAAAGAAGGATCAGATCGATCGGGTGTTTATCACCTTGAAATAAACCAACATGTTGACGACGCCCACATTGTTATTCAGGAACCACTGGTGGCAGAAAATTTTACTTTTTCTGAAAAAGAGGCTGAAACTTTTCAGGATCAGCATGGATTAAACTTTAGAAGAATTCATATTCATGATTATCGTGCCAATAAACGGAAATCGATTACATTTGCCTATCAAAATCCGAGTGGCGAAATTTCGATTAATAAATTGCAGGAAATGTTATCAGAGGGTAATGTTGGAACCGCCCAGCCAAAGCAGCCTACAGTCAGTGAACCACCGGTTCGACATAAACTCCCCCTTTGGCAGCCATTGGTTGTTCTTGGAATCGTCAGTGTTGCAGTGGGTTTTATGTTTCGTGTCCAGCAAAAATCTGAATTGAAGGAGAAAACTATAAATAAGTCTGAAATTACCCAGGGGAATTATTGTCCTCAGTGCGGGTCAACAGTACAGGCTGAACATAAATTTTGTGCAAAATGTGGAGGACAACTATAAATGTGGCCAATTATTTTTGATTTTGGTGAAATTAGTATTTTGGGATTGGAAATTCATCCGGTGATCAATTCCTATGGGTTTATGCTTATGATAGCATTCTATTCTTGTTATTATTTTCTGAATAAAGATTTAAAAGAATTGGGCTATGATCCTAAGTTAGCTGCTGATATTATATTTGCGGCAGCATTGGGGGGAATCCTTGGTTCTAAAATTTATTATTTAATAGAGCATTTTGACCGGGTGAAGGCTGATCCAATGGGAATGATTTTCAGCGGAGCCGGATTGGTATTTCTCGGTGGCCTTATTGGGGGTACATTAGCGGTGACCTATGTGTTAAAGAAAAATAAATTGCAATGGTTCAAATTCGCTGATATTGTGGCACCCTTGCTGATTTTAGGTTATGCGATTGGTCGAATTGGATGTTTGTTGGTGGGAGATGATTATGGTAAACCGACTCATTTACCTTGGGGAATTTCCTTTCCAGATGGATTGCCGCCTTCCACCTATCAAATATTTCAAACCTATTACCCCTGGGTTAATTTAGAAGGATTTGATCCCGGTGTTTTGACGGTTCATCCCACTCAAATATATGAAACGATACTGGGGTTTGGGATCTTTTACTTTTTATATAAAAAACGAAAATCAGTTACTGTGGCAGGGAGTTTATTCTTCACTTATTTTATTTTTGCCGGTTCCGAACGGTTTTTCATCGAGTTCTTGCGGGTAAATACCCGATACTTATTTGGATTAAGCGGTTCTCAAATAATCTCTTTGGGCATGATTGCAATTGGATTATGGTTCTTAACACACCCAGTGAGTGCGCCACAGGAAGAACCATCTGAAAAATAGACATANTTTTTTCTTTTCTTTTTTACTGCTTTGTGGGNTTGCATTTCCCCAGGCGACTATAGAGGTTGGCCGCATTGACCTCACACAAAATGTAATCGGTCCTGAGTTTCATCCGTACCGTCTTGTCAAAATTCCCAATGGGCTAATATTTCTTGATACCCAAAACCGCCGTATTGGCAGTTGGGCTTCAGATACATTATTGATAAAAGGGGGCTTTGGGGTGGGGGAATCTGGTTTGTTCGACCCAGTGGATATGGTTTCACATCAACTGGACGTATTTGTGCTCGACCGCACCGAAAACAGGATTAGTCGATTTGATGCCCAATTAAATTTTATTCAATCTATACCAATTGCTGAAGATGATGGCGGTTTATTTCCCACTTCAATGGGAATAGATAGCCGAGGATGGCTGTATTTCTATTCTCCTGAAACCCATGAGATTTATCGATTAAATTCTAATGCATCCCAGCTTAATACTTTTTTAGATCTCAATACTTTTCCCACCGCAGAAGATTGTATGGCATCGATGCGTTTTGGTCTGGAAGATCAATTTGCACTTTTATATAATTGTATAAATGAAGTCCACCTTTTTTCACGGTCGGGGAAATTAGAAAGACGATTCAAAGTTACTATCGAAGAGCCTTTCCTGATTTTACCCTTTCATAAATCATGGATCATTCTCAACGAAAGAGGGGATATACAATTTATTGGTGAAACGCCATTTGCTTTAGATATAAACAAGCCGATAATGGATGCCATTATGGATGGGCGTTTTCTCAATGTTTTGACGGATAAAGAATTGATCATTTTCGATATAAATGTGCCTCAATAAGTATTTCATCTTTTTTGGTTTAACGGTTATCCTGTTTTCTCAGGATTCCACCCAAATTGATATGCCTCAAAAGATCGGCCCTATTNTNGATACTTTACCCTTTTTGGATAGCTTAATNGTGGTTAAAAAAGACTCGGTCAAACAGAATGAATCAATTAACAAACCAATTAATCCATCTCCCAACCAATCAATTTCCTACCCTATCAATGCATCCGGTACTTTTTTCCGTGGAATAGAAATGAGTTCTCAAGGAGCAGGTGGATTAAGCGGCGGATTGCGGTTTCAGCTTGCTGGAAAACTCAGTGAAAACATTCGCGTTTCCGGCACGGTGACTGATGAATCCATACCCATTCAACCGGAAGGAATCACCGCTGCCTTGGATGAATTGGACAAAGTTTATTTAAATGTATCCTATCCTTCCGGTGAACTGACTGCCGGTGATATAATGGTGAATAATAAATCTGGTAAGTATAANAATAACAATAGAAATATANTAGGAATAAAGAATAGCATTAATCGTAATAATGTGAAAATACGAACCGTGATTGGCCAATCGAAAGGTAAATATAACCGATTAGAAATGAAGGGCGACGATGGCAGACAAGGGCCATATTTTTTAATTTCGAAAGAGGGTCAAAGAAATGTGATTATTTCTGCCGGTTCCGAATCGGTTTGGCTCAATGGAGAAAAATTGTCAAGAGGTGAAGATCGGGATTACACCATAGATTATGCATCCGGTGAATTGACCTTTACGCCGAAATATTTGATCTATTTCGATTCAGATATTGATATTGAATACCAGTATTCTGAATCTACCTATAAAACCAATTATGTGGAGTCGGGGCTTGAAGGAGCCATTGGAGAGAAGGGACAATACAGCATTTCCTATATTGATGAACGGGATAATACATCCGTTTCATTTTTAACATCGGATCAGAAAACTGCTTTTGAGGGAAAGGATGTTGTCTATCAATCAGGTGTAGTACAGGATTCTCTCGGTGATTATGCTTTTAGAAGTGAAAGATTTNTATTCATCTTCGATCCTTTTAATACACCAATTCTTAAAGATGAAGTTCGTTACAATGTAACCTTCAGTCTGGACTCCAACGGAGAGTATGTTCGAAAAATTTCTGATAAAAACCGAATATATTATGAATTTGTTTTCACAGACGAAATTGATAACCGCCAGCGCTATTCTCCGGGACGGTCACTGAGGGCGCCGGTTAGTCACCAATTACTTCAGTTTGATTCTAACACATCATTAAGCAAGGGTATGTCTCTATCCACAGAAGGTGCTTTCTCAATCAAACAGAATAACCTGTTTTCCAATCGNTCGGAATCCCGAAATAAGGGAAATGCATTTAGAATAGAATTGGACCAAAAGGCAATATCTATCGGTAAAATGCAATTGGGGTTTGGATTGGGGTACTGGCAGAATTCATCTGATTATCAATCTTTAAGCCGAGACAAAAGTGTCAATTTTAATGAATCATGGGATGTGACGAATTTGGCGGAAGAGAGTGGAGAATCCATGTCATCCCTGCGAACAGAACTTGAAATTGGCGATGGTCTGAAAACTAGAGTCGATTTATNTCGGTTAATCCATGGAGATCGAAAAAAAGACCGATCTGAATTTGATTTAAACTATCACGGTAAATTGATTAACAGCGCACAGGTGAGATGGAATAAAGTTCAATCAGAAACTGCCTTTCAAGAATTGGATGGCCAAGTTCGGTTACTTAATGGACCCCTAAAACCATTTATTACTGTGGCTCACGAAATTCGGGAAAAATCTTATCGTTTTGATGATATACTCGTCGGGTTGGATTTTGCTCGAAATAATCGTTCTTTTTCTTTAGGGGTCGGCCAACGTGAGGACAAATTGGCTTCATTCAGCGATCCGAATAAAATGGAGACCACCAAAAAAGGTAAAATCCTTCAGGTGGATTATAAGTCCCGCCAGAAATCGGGGTGGCGGCAGAAATGGCTGTACCGTCAGAGAATTCAAGAGAATGGCGATGGTGAAATACAAAACGATTTTAATTCCATGCGGGCGGCCTTGAATTATCGGGATCGAAAAAGTCCATTTCAGTTGGATTTGGTTTTAAACTCTCAGACATCCATGCGTGAAACTCGGGCCATTGTTTATGATTCTATTGGTGTGGGCCTCGGCCATTATCGTCACGATACCCAGTTGAATGAATATATATCCGACCCCAACGGTGCATACGTAGCCCATACGGTTTTTACCGGGGATCGTAAACATGGTTCGCAATTGGATGGATTAACGCGCTTTTCTATCGATTTCTCAAAATGGAAATTTTATCGTCTTAAAAACTGGAAATATAGATTCCTTAGCCGGATGGATTATCATGGTCTCGCATTTTCATTGAGTAATTATCAACTTAACAACGATGTGCAGCAATTGCGCCTAAACACAAGAAACGAATTTATTTATAGGAAAAGAGATAGTCAGGATCGTCACCGGATTTGGAATCAGTTTACAATGAATTTTAATGGCTTAGATGCACGGGGATGGGAAACCAGAGATCGGATTGAATATGGCATCGAATCTCAGATTGGTCTTCAACAAAAGAACCATATAATATTTGATGGCAATTATCATAAAACCAGGGTTGAATCTGAAAATGATCGCATTACCTCCCGCTATATAAATGGATTTTATTCAGAATTAGGAATGAAGGGGAGAAGTACCAATCAATTTCAATGGGAAATAAAAGCTATTTATTATACTGATATAATTGAACTCGGTTCATACGAATCAAAAACAGTAGATGCCAATGGAATCAAAACACATTGGACCCAATTCATTGGGAAGGATGGCCGAATCGAAGGAAATATGGAATATTATCTGGCCAATGGATTTGAATCCATGCCACCGGAAGCATTGAAGGGGATTGCCAATAACCAAACCATAAGGGCGAACATCATGGCGTCTATGTTTTTAGGGAAATCACTTTCAGTCAATGCCACATTGTTTTACATAGATGATGAACGATATGACGGATTTATCAAATTCCAGGGAGAAGTCCGTGCCCATTTTTAGAATAATCGCAATATTCACGTTTTTGTCCATCACCTACGGCCAGAGGATTGACTCAACACTTTATGCTAATCTGGAAGCAAAAGGGGAGTGGAAAAGCTATTATCGATTAAACGAATCAATGGGCTATGATTTTATTTCCAAACCGGCAACTATAGATTCCGTTGATTTTCGGGAGGATGGATCCATTAAGTTAAGGGTGTTGCGCCGCTTATTTCGCCCATTATTGGGACAAACAGATCAAAATCAGGTTATGAGTCAGCTAGAGGTCATTCGAAGCGCATATCCCTTTATTAATGATCAAACGCTTGTTTCATTTGCCCGATTTGGAGAAAAACAAATTGCGGCCGTGGTGGATTTCCATCCCCAATTCAAAAGTGAAATCAGTGGCATCATTGGCGNCAGCAAGGGGAATGACGGAAAATGGATCANAACAGGCGAATTCGACATNCATTTAGAAAATTCTCGGAAACAGGGTACATCTATGGATGTAGAATGGCGACAGCCCACAGCGAAATCTCGATACATGAATTTTTCGTATGAAAGGCCTTTTTTATTCAGCCTTCCTTTGGGAGCTCGAATCGGATTTGACCAGGATTTTGTGGAAAAANNNTATGTTTCCGAATCTNCTNTGGGAGCCATTACNGGNTTGTGGCCAATGGGCATTTGGATGTTTGGGGGTAAAAANGAATCCACCCTCGATCTAATATTGGATGAATCTTATAAGACAGAATCAATCATGATGGGATTCTCGGCTGACCGTCGAAATAATCGCTGGCTNGCCTCTGATGGAAATCACTGGGAAAGTATGATTAATTTAGGCAGATATTCCGATGGTGAAGGTATAGAAAAATCAGCGGAATTAGAGATGGAATTTGGACAGTATAAAACCTGGAAAGAATCCACCCTGTATTTTTCTGTGTGGGCCAGTGGCAATTGGGTTGACGGACGACAATTGCCCTATTCAAAACAGGTCAAATTTGGNGGTACCGGTTCGTTGCGGGGTTACCATGAAAACCAATTTAATGCAGATTGGGTGATTGTACAATCTTCCGAATGGATTATGGGAGATATGGATCGGTCACAATTATTTTTATTTACAGATATTCCATTCGCTGATGGTCTTAATATCNAGCCCGGATATGGCCTGGGTTTCCGTCAATATAACGGAAAAATTATGATAAATATTGCAGCGGGGTTTTCCGGCACCTTATCAGACGCAAAAATTCATTTAAAATTCAGTTCAAACTTATAAAATAAAAAAATAACNATGAAAGACGCCAAACAGTATAATCATTCATCCAAGTTTTATGATTTCGCGACTTTTATGTATTTCAATGGAAAAAATAAAAATGCGAAAAAGACTACTTAACATATTTAATAAATTACCTGAAAAACTTTTCCGACAAAAAGAAATTATTCATCGGATGAAAGTGAAACAGCACGAGATCGGTGCAGTTAAAATTCTGCTCAATGCATTGGTCAAGTCCGGGGATATTACTCAGATAAAAGGGAATCGATATACACTTCCCCGAGAACGAAATCTATTTGAAGGTCGTCTCACCGTAACCCAAAAGGGATTTGGATTTGTCATTACCGATGACGATTCAGAAGATATTTTTATTGGCCGCCGTTCTATGGCCGATGCCATTCATGGAGATCGTGTACAGGTGAAATTAAAAGGGAAACAGGGTCCCCAAGGATTGAAAGGCCGCATTCAAAAAGTGCTGGAACGGGGTTCGGAACAATTTATCGGCGTCACTTATCGATATACGGGAAAATTATTCATGTCCATTTCACCTGTAAATCCCGGTAGAGGCATTCGGCTTATCAAAGCCAAAAAGGGTTTGGGTGAAGGTCAGATTGTGAAAGCACGAGTCAAAGATTGGGGTAGCCCGGTAGAACCCATTATTGCAGAATTGGAAACCGTTATTGGGAATGCCGAAGACCCGGTTAATGACATGAAAATGATTCTGAATAAATATGATTATCTACAGGAATTCCCACAAAAAGTGATGAATGAAGTGAAGAGTTTTAGTCAAAAGTTGATAGACAAAGAAATCCCAAACCGGAGGGACTTACGAAAATGGACATCTTTCACCATCGATC
>PAXB01000026.1 GCA_002715035.1 Fidelibacterota bacterium | reverse complement strand
TGAAGATATGGGAATCCGAGGAAAACAGGCAGATTCATTAATGACATTTTATAATATAATTAAAAAATATAATGAACTTTTGCCAAAACTTAATGCGGGCGAATTGGTTCGGGCCCTGGTAGAAGAAACAGGAATTATTAGATATTTTCGTGAAAGCAGTGCACCAGAAGATCAGGAACGCTTTGCCAATGTGATGGAGTTTCTGAAGGGTGTGGATGAATTTATGATCAGAACTCCTGATGGTGGATTATCCCAGTATTTGGAGGAAGTCTCTCTATTGACTGATCTGGATCAGTGGAACGATGAAACAAACCGCGTGACCCTCATGACACTTCATTCATCCAAAGGATTGGAATTCCCGGTCGTATTTATTACAGGGTTAGAAGATGGTTTATTTCCGTTGTATAGTGCGTTAGAATCCGTCGAAAAATTAGAAGAAGAACGACGATTGTTTTATGTGGGTTTNACGCGGGCGATGAAAAAAGTCTATCTAATGTATGCCAATCACCGAAGACGGATTGGTTCAGATGAATTGTATGGAATGGTTTCCCGTTTTGTNNATGAAATGCCGGAAGATAAACTGGAAAAAATTTCATTTACCTCTGCCTTGACTCGGAAGGTGATTGGCGGCCGNCCNGGTNNATTTACAAAAACGGCTGTCAGTNGNACGGTAGTNGTATTTGATGATTTTAGAGTTGGGGACTANGTTGAGCATGCNATTTTTGGTNTTGGTAAAGTAANGGCATTAAGCGGTCAGGGAGAAAACCAGCGGGTNGGTATTGTATTTAAAGATGGACTAAAAAAGAAACTTGTTGTAAANTTTGCNAATTTAAAAAAGGTGGAATCACCGGAAGACTAATCTTTTTTTATCTTTTNTTCTGATTAATTAATCCTTTAATCTGANCTTTTTATTTATATTATTTCTTTAAATGAATAGAAACCTATTCNTATATTCTGAGACTCAATCTCAATAAGAATAAAGGAATTTATGGCTACTTACGACCAGCTAAAAAGAGCATTAAAAAAAGAAGGATTACGCTATACTCAGCAGCGACAGTCTGTGTGGGATGAACTATGTGCCACCAATGATCATCGGGATGCAGAAGAAATTTATTTAGNCATCCGCCAATCAGGATTAAATGTTTCCCGGGCTACGGTGTATCGTACGATTGACGTTCTNGTTAAAAATAAAATGGTCCGGAAATTNGAATTAGGGGATGGTCGGGCAAGATATGAACATAAAGTAAATGCNACCCATCATGACCATTTGATTTGTATTCAATGTGGAAAAATTGAAGAATTCATGGATGAGGTTATTGAATCACGACAGGATGNGATTGTGAAAAAANTNGGATATAAACTNGTGCGGCATATCCATCAATTATTCATTATTTGCAGTGAATGNGAATCTCCATGACTCTTATTGATTTGAGTCCGGGGGAAGTGGGTACGATCAACAGTATCAGAGGAAATCGGCATTTACAAAATCGGCTGGTTGAATTGGGNCTTCTATCTGGAACGGATGTTCGGTTGGTGAAGTGTACGCCATTTAATGGTCCTGTGGAAATAAAAGTCCGAGATTCCTATTTNTCGATTCGATGGGACGATGCCCAGCTTGTTGAACTGAAATGAAGAAATNTCACTTTTTTNAACCCGCACAAAAATTGACTCAANATTCCCATTGGGTAGCATTGGTTGGTAATCCGAACTGCGGAAAAACAGCCATATTNAATCTGCTAACTGGATTGAATCAAAAAGTATCTAATTATCCAGGCATTACTGTAGAAAAAAAAGAGGGCACCGTTTATGCTCAAGGGGATAAAACATTTAATTTATTAGACCTTCCGGGCACTTATAGTCTTTCGGCAGAATCGTTCGATGAACAAATCGTTTCTGATCAAGTGTTAAGTTGGGCCAAAGGAGAAAANCCGCCAGCGGTTATTGTCTCTGTGGTGGATGCATCTAACCTGTCCAGNAATTTATATCTCACTACGCAACTTCTTGATTTGGACATTCCCANGATTGTTGTATTAAATATGATGGATCAATTGAAAGATTCGAGCCAAATTGAAATTCAAAAGCTGAAAAAAGAATTAGGCGTGTCGGCGGTTGTTCCCATATCTGCAAAAATGAATTGGGGTTTAGATGCTTTAAAAAGTGCCATTCAAAAGTCGTTGGTTAACTTGGCCCAGACNAATCATCAGTCCCAATGGATAAACCAGGATATTTCCNATCAGATTAAATTACTTATAGAACCACATTTTTCATCATCAAAATTTGCTGCNGCNCATGCATTAAGACGTATATCAAGAAATGAATCCCTAAATGGTGANGATTCCCACATTGAAGCCATTCGAAATTCAATCTTAGAATTAGGATATAACACCGATACTTTAGAAGCCACATTGCGCTATAAATGGATTGATGGTATTCTGCCTTTTGTGCAGCCAAAAATAAGAACCAAAATTCAAAAAGAAACGCCAAGTGAGAGATGGGATAAAATATTAACCCACCCTTGGATGGGACCCGCTATATTTATGGCCATTCTATATTTTATTTTTCAATCCATTTTTACATGGGCATCAACACCCATGGATTGGATACAAGCGGGAATAGATAATATATCTATTTTTGTTTTATCAAATATGTCACCGGGAATGTTACGAGATATTTTAGTTGAAGGAATTATCGGTGGTGTAGGAGCGATTGTCATTTTTCTACCCCAAATTTTAATACTGAGTTTTTTTCTNACGGTGCTGGAAGATACAGGTTACATGGCCCGTGTTGCATTCATGTTGGATAAAAGTATGACAAAAATGGGACTTCATGGAAAATCTATTTTACCCCTCATGAGTGCCTATGCCTGTGCGATTCCGGGTATTATGTCCACNAGAACAATTGATAGTTGGAAAGAACGNCTGGTGACCATCCTGATTTTACCCCTCATGAGTTGTAGTGCANGGCTNCCAGTATATACGTTATTAATCAGTGCATTCATTCCGCCCNTAACTGTGGGAGGTTATTTNAATCTGCAGGGGTTGACACTGGTTGTGATGTATTTCCTNGGAACGGTTACTGCTTTAATCTTGGCAAAAATATTCAGTCGATTTATCAAAGAAAAATCATCATCATCATTTGTGATGGAACTTCCGCCATATCGCGTACCAATTACTCGATCGGTGATTCGCCAGGTTTTTATTCGGGGGAAATTATTTTTAGTCAATGCGGGGAAAATTATTATGGCTATTTCCATTTTATTATGGTTTTTGGCCTCTTTCCCAAAAGTAGATTCTTCCTTAACCGATGTCAACCCTATTCATCATAGTTATGCGGGTAAAATTGGACATGCCATGGAACCGGTAATTCGACCCCTGGGTTTTGACTGGAAAATTGGTATTGGGCTATTGACTTCATTCGCGGCCAGGGAAGTGATGGTCTCAACCATGGCCACAATATATAATGTAGAAGATAGGGGAGACGAAACAGTCAATTTGCGTGAAGCCATGCGGAATGATGTGGATGAAAAAACTGGGGTCCCTGTATATACGCCATTAATTGCATTGGCATTAATGGTATTTTATGTTTTTGCGGCACAGTGCATGGCAACCTTTGCCATCGTTCGTCAGGAGACTAATTCCTGGAAATGGCCACTATTTATGATTGCCTATCTTACGATATTGGCTTATGCAGGTGCCTTTATTGTGTACCGCGGCGGCTTATTGTTGGGTTATAGTTAATGGATTGGCAAAATTTGTTTGCGGTAGTTCTCGGTCTTACTGCGTTAATCTATGTGATTCGACATTTCATGAAACAGGTTGAAAAACCAGAAGTAGATCCAAAATGTGATGATTGTCCTGTGCCGGAATTGATGGATAAAAAAGAAAAATCAGACTAATGATTTTTTCATTAATAAATCTCCCTGTTTTGTCGAACCTACATTTATAAATCCTAATTTTTCATATAATTTTACCGCCGGTTTATTTTTTGGCATCACCCGGAGGGTTAAGAATTCCATTTTTTCTTTTTTAGCAAATGATTCGAGATAGTCCATGGTTTTTCTTCCAAACCCTTGATTTCGATATTCCTTATCAATGAAAATATGAAATATATGCCCTCGCTTGGTTTCGGATAAAATATTTATGCTCCCAATTCCCACAATCCAACTGCCAGATTTTATGACAAAACTATCAATGGGATTTTGGGTGTAATAAGTGGAAACCCATTTTTTAAATTTGAATGGATAGGACATATTCGGACTGGTCAAATTTAAATCTTTTGGATTTTGAAACCATTTGTCCAGTACGGCTTCTAATATCCTGGCATCCTTTGTATGGGTATAGCTAACTTTTTTAATTGTGATGGACATGGGTTTTCTTTTCCGATATTATCGTAAGTTTAGACCTTAAATTTAGAACGAATGAAGCCCATAGTCCCCATTTCAAAATTTAAAGAAGGTGATTCAATTCAGGGGTTTTACCTTTGTGTGGAAAAACACCTACGCCATACCCGTTCCGGTGATTTATATCTGGATTTAATTTTGCGGGATCGTACAGGGCAAGTGCAAGGAAAAGTCTGGGAAAAAGTTTCGGACTTTAATGAAAAATTTTCCAGTGGCGATGCTGTAGCCATTAAAGGTGAAGTTGATATTTTTATGGATCGACCTCAATTAACAGTAAAGCGCATCAATAAGGCGACAGTTCAGAACTATGCACGATATGGGTTTGATCCCGCATTGGTCGTTCCCACTGCGAATGCGGACCCCAACAAAATGTGGAAAGAAATCACCACTCTTATCGGGAAAATAAAAAATCCATTTCTAAAAAANTTATGTCATCAAATATATACAGTTAACAAGGATAAACTGATGACGCACCCTGCCTCCGTTTCCATGCATCATAATTATCGTTCAGGGTTTTTAGAACACATCCTATCCATGTCAAAAATGGCCGTCAGGTTGGGACCTCATTATCGATTGGATACGGATCTGGTNTTGACGGGNGTACTCTTGCATGATATTGGAAAACTTCATGAAATAGAGTCGGATTATGAGGCATCATTTACAAAAGAGGGAAATTTGATTGGTCATATNGTGATTGGCNGAGATATGGCTCGGGCCACGGCTAAAANAATCAAAAAATTTCCCAANAATCTTCTATTAAAAGTGGAACATATAATTCTTTCCCACCAGGGCAAGTACGAATGGCAGAGCCCCAAAAAGCCAGCATTTAAGGAAGCATTATTGNTTCACCTCATTGATGTAGTGGATTCCCAAATGAATATAATGGACATGGCTATGGAAGATGATCCGGAAAAAGGGCCCTTCACAAATCGACACAATTATTTCCGAATTCCATTATTCAAAGGCGAGAATGGAACTGAATAAGTTAGTCCGGGCGGCTATTTTTTGCGCTCTGGCTGTCGGAATGGGATTCTCCCTGATGCTCATCCCCAATGTTGAATTGATTACAGTTATTGTATTTATTTCTGGATTATATTTAGGCATAGGATGGGGTACCATAGTTGGCGGCACGGCTATTTTTATTTATTCGGGGCTTAATCCAATGGGNTCCGGATTAGCATTTCCTCCATTATTTGTGATGCAAATTTTAGGAATGGCANTGGCTGGCGCCATTGGTGGATTGGTACGGCCTTTATTTTTTAAAAAAGAATTTTCAATTTTAACACTTGNNGGACTATGCNTAATGGGATTTTCTATCACACTTATNTATGATGTATTTACATTGATTGCTTATCCTATCTCTGCAGGATTGGGATATGCAGGCGTAATGGCAGCCCTTGTGAAAGGAATGGGATTTACAGTTTTGCATGAAATTTCCAANGGANTTGTNTTTATAATTGCCGTACCACGCGTCGTTAAATATTTAAAATAAAATTATGAGAAAACTTGCCGCCCTTTTGAGCCTGGTTGCAGGATTATTTGCCCAAAATTCAAATTCAATCCCATTTGATTGGGCAGGTCAAAACGGTATCGTCATAACAGATGGTGCTTTGTTCTGGAACCGAAGTTGGACGTCCGGAATGCTATTGTTTGACGGNACCTATTCATCCTATCCCAGGCGATATGGTACCCATACATCTACCTTATTTGAACCGGTAAAGCCGGGAATATTTCCATCCTGGCGTTCCTTGCCTGATTCCTCCAAGGTAGAAAGCTATTTTGATTATAAAAAAGGGGATTATGCCTATGACCAGTTAGAAATTGGTGCAAATTATGACCAATTGAATTCCCACCTTGGGTTAAGAGCATTTAAACGAAGTCATGGAGGAAATACAGGTCATTATTTTTATCCAGGTGGCGGATCTTCCCCTATTCATCATTCTTATCGTATCGATTATGGGGCGAGTAAACATGACCGAAAACTGGAAGTTTCGGCAGGGCGTTTTATTACCCGGAGTGGTTTACCTGATTCCACATCTAATGGATTGGAGAATGATAATATCNTGAGTGCCGGAGTTCGCTATCAGCGCCCGTTGGGAGATTGGACAATGAATACATATTTTGGTCAATTTTTCCAACACCGTCTTATTCACCATTCGTCTATAGCCGATTCGAATTATCAGAATATAAATCGAAATCGGTTTGACATTTTATTCCGTTCACCAGGTGGNTTTGGGTTTGGTATAAACCAGAATACGCAACAAATGAATGGAGATACAACCAATCGCTTTCTAAGTTGGTCAACTTTTTATTTACAAAAAGAACTCAATAATATCAATCTGCTGATTGGGGTGAATCAATTTAATAATGGTGGTGATGATTATCCTTTTGCTTGGCAATTAGATTATCAAAAAGAATGGAATGCATTCTACATGAAGATTGTTTCTTCAGGTTTTCCAAAACCAACCCATCCGAGATTTGATGATCACGACGGAAATTCATACTATGAATTTTGGAACCAATCCATGATAAAGAGTGGTTTTGTTCATCCAAGAATTGCTGGAGACTTATTTATTTCGACTGTTCGTCGAAACAAAACGGTAAATGAAAAAGAGGATTCTAATATTCAATTTATGGGTGGGAATCTACAATTTGATATTAAAAATGGATGGTTGGTTTACAGTAAAATTATGGCACAAATAGATTCATCGATTTATGGCGGCGGCATAGGGGCCATAGCCACTGCAGGTATNCAGGGTAAATTGAGTTTGTTTAAAGGATNTATGAAAATAGATACCCATCTTTGGATGGATGGGGCAAATGGAAAATTGAAATCTTTTGGATTTGACCCNATTAAGCAAGTCCCATTTAATCATNCAAATCCTAGTTGGGAATTGCCGGATCAATGGCTCCTTCACTTCGAAGTAGTGGCTAATATTTCCGGTGTGATGCTTTCCTATAAAATCAATAATATTTCGAACGCAGTTGGGAGTATGGGCGGCGCATCCCAGNGTGATTTAATNTGGGCNCGACCCAACCATGTCTATCCANNATTGGGGCGAATGATGCAATTTGGCGTTACCTGGTATTTTAAGGATTAATCTATTTTTTTGATAAAAAAGGCGAAGGTCTCCTGACTTTCGCTTCATCAACGATCCTAATCCTTCTCCTTTCGGATGGAATAAAAGAGGTCTCAGCGATTACAGTAGCGGGTACTGTGCTCGAGCTTCCCTGCTACAAAAAATGTTTCAAAAATCGCAGGAAATTTACATTAATATTTTCCCAATAAAGTCTTTAAATAAGTTATTCGGAATTTTTTNCTGTTCAATTCACTTATACATTCNGTCTGAGTAAACAACGATGTAAATTCTATGNTATGATTACACCCATAAAAAATGGATCTATTCTGAATCGGTCGGTTCTAGTNCTCAATACCAATTATTCACCCATGGATATTTGCACTGCCCGNCGGGCTATCTGCNTGTTTTACAACGAAAAAGTAGACATTTTGGAATCGTATNATGAAGCGGTTCATTCACCATCTGTAACCTTGTCATTGCCGAGCATTGTTAAACTGAAAGGNTTTGTCAAACACNATAAAATGGATGTTGTTCTCAGTCGTAAAAACTTAATGATTCGAGATAAGCACCAGTGTCAGTACTGCAATACTAAAAAAGGATCTCTTACCATGGATCACGTTTTACCGAAGCATCGCGGAGGGATGGATTCCTGGGAAAATTTGGTAGCGGCATGTCAGACTTGCAATCGTAAAAAAGGTAATCAAACGCCAGAAGAGGCGAGAATGCCATTAAAACGGTTTCCAAAAAAGCCAAATAAAATCCACTACTTCCAACAATTTATTCANGAAAAACAAATGGCATGGCGGCCATACTTATTTATGGAGTCTTTTTAAATGAAGCGTGTTTTAAGCGGTATTCAGCCTTCCGGTGATTTGCATCTTGGTAATTATTTTGGCATGATGTCCCGAATGATAAAGTATCAGGAAGAAAATGATCTNTTTTGTTTTATTGTCAATTACCATGCCTTAACGACGATTAAGGACAAAGATTTGCTGGCTTCAAACACATTGAATGCAGCCATGGATTTTATTGCTTTGGGTTTGGATCCAGATCGATCAACATTTTGGNTACAAAGTGATGTGCCACAGGTGTGTGAATCAACATGGTTACTATCGAATATTGTAAATGTAGGATTGTTGGATCGCGCNACATCTTATAAAGATAAATTGGCCAGGGGAATGTCGGCAAATGTTGGATTGTATTCATATCCAATATTGATGGCTTCGGATATTTTATTATTTGGAGGAGAAATCGTTCCNGTGGGTAANGATCAAAAACAACACCTTGAAATGACAAGAGATATCGCTATTAGGTTCAATCAAATGTTTGGGGAAGTATTTGTTATTCCGGAACCAGATATTGATCAAACAACCCAATTGGTTCCCGGGATAGATGGACAAAAAATGAGTAAATCCTATGGCAATATGATACCCATATTTGGCTCGGAAAAATTAATCCGAAANCAATTTATGTCNATTGTNACCGATTCNGCAGGGATCGATGAACCNAAAGATACGAATACCCCTNTGTTCCAGCTTTATTGNTTNTTCCTAAATGAGACTGGAAGAAAAGAATTGGCCGATCGATTTGCGTCACCTGGTTTACGGTATGGAGATGTGAAAAAAGAATTATTTGAATGTTTTTGGAATCAGTTTGAACCATTTAGGAAGAAGAGAGATTACCTTTCAAATCATAAAGACTTTGTATTGGAAAAATTAAAGATGGGATCAGAAAAAGCTGGGAGTGTTGCTGATATTTATCTCAAGAAAGCCCGGGAAGCCATGGGACTGAATTATGGAGAATCCAGTGTATAAAGTCCAACTCGACCATTTTGAAGGTCCCCTTGACCTCTTGCTATATTTTATTCGACGGGATGAAATAGATATTTATGATATTCCCATTGCGCAAATTACGGCGGAGTATCTCCAGATTATTGAAGATATAAAAACAATGAATTTATCTGTGGCAGGNGAATTTATTATCATGGCAGCCTCCCTGATGCATATTAAGTCCAGAATGCTTATCCCGCGACCGGAATTAGATGAAGAAGGTGAGCCGATTGATCCCAGAACTGAATTGGTNCAGCAATTATTAGAATATCAGCGATTTAAAGAAGTATCTGAAGAATTATCACTGAAATGGTATGATCAGAGTTATCGTCATAAACGGTCCGCGTATCAAGAAGTGGAAGGTGTTGATGATATAGGTATTTACTTAAAAAANGTGGACTTATTTGATTTAGCTCATTACTTTAAAATAGCGATGGATCGGATACCAGTCATCACATCTTATGAATTGCATCAAGATCCTGTGAGTCTGGAGGAAAAGAAACGTACCATTCTAAAGTCTTTTGACGGAGATGGCACGTTGACTTTCAAGCGGTTATTNTCGAAATGTAAAGATAAAATTGAAGTCATTGTAACCTTTCTATCGATTCTCGACTTGATGCGATTGAACGAGATTAGTATTTACCAAAATAAATTATTTGACGATATTGAAATTNATCGTTTAGAAAAAAATTAATGGTACACGAGAATATNNNTCTCATTATTGAAGCATTNCTTTTTGCCAGCCCCGATCCTTTGACCCAAAAAAAAGTCAATATAGTATTCGAAGATAACCCACCCAACTTGGAGGAAGTAATCCTGAGGTTAACCCAACAGTATGTTGACCAAGGNAATGCCATTGAAATACAAAACGTATCCGGTGGATTTCAGCTCAGAACCAAACCCGAGTATGATAATTATGTTCGCCGATTACTAAATAAAACAGGACAGCTTCATTTATCCCAAGCTGCATTGGAATCCCTTTCGATTGTGGCTTATAAACAACCGATAAGTCGGATAGATATGGAAGCAATTCGGGGGGTAGATTGTGTCGGAGTTCTTAAAACATTATTAAAAAAATCATTTGTTAAAATTAAAGGAAGAGATGAAGGACCGGGAAGACCTTTGCTCTATACTACGACGGATGAATTTCTTCAAGCGTTCGGATTAAACCGACTTTCAGAAATGCCGAAACTCAAAGAAGTATCAGAATTACTGGAACAACAGCCGGTCCTTACAGATCAAATTAATGCGTTTAAATAAATATTTAGCCCAGTCAGGTGTTTCCTCAAGGAGAGAAGCAGANGAATTAATTCAAGGGGCAACGGTTACGGTAAATGGCATTGTGGAAATAAACCCCGCTTATAATGTACAATCGTCTGATAAGGTGCGTTATGATAATAAACGTATTCAACCAGAATCAAATATTCGCCTCATTTTGCTGAATAAACCCAATGGATACATTACAACNGTTAAAGATCCCCTCCGGCGAAAAACAGTTATGGACCTTATTCAATCAGAGGAACGTCTGTTTCCAGTGGGTCGGTTAGATAAAGATACTACCGGGTTACTCATCTTAACCAATGATGGTGAATTGGCCAATCGGCTTATGCATCCAAAAAATAGAATTCCTCGGATTTACAAAGTTGAAATCGATAATACTTTTCGAAATTGGGAAATTAATCGAATGAAAAAAAAAGTATATATCGGTCAAAAAGAATGGGGGCGGGCTGAAGTTGTTGAGCAAAAACAACATAAAGGGCGTGCCATTGTACGCCTCAGACTCTATGAAGGGAAGAAGCGAGAAGTTCGAAGATTGATGTACCGTATGAAACGAAAATTATTCAGTTTGGAACGTATTCAGTTTGGCCCGATTGAATTGGGAGATATTCCCTTAGGTGCATGGCGAGATTTAAAAGAGAGTGAAATCAAGTCCTTACATAAAATGAAGGATTAATCTTTTTTATAAAATGTCATATTTATTGGTTATCTTTATATAGAGCCGTAAATTTCTTGGCTCATTGAGAGTGGATTAAAGATGATTGTCGCCATAGACGGACCCGCCGCAACAGGAAAAAGTACCTCAGCCAAATTGGTAGCCCAAAAATTAGGGTTTACTTATATGGATACGGGTGCCATGTATCGTTGTGTAACGTTGTCCGTTTTGAGGAATCATATTGCGTTGGCAGATGAGGAAGCATTACAACTTCTCATCCAGGAAATGGATATTCATTTCGATAAAACGGATGACAAATTGGTTGTTCGTCTGGATAAAGAGGACGTCTCGACACTTATTAGAAAGCCGGAGGTGACCTCCCATGTAAGTGCTGTGAGCGCACTTCCTCAAGTGAGAAATCACATGGTTGCCATCCAAAGAAAGAGTGCGAAAAACCAGGATTGTGTGATCGAAGGACGGGATATTGGAACAATCGTTTTTCCAAAAGCCGATGTTAAATTTTTTCTGGTTGCCGATGATTTTGTTAGGGCAAAAAGACGTCAACTGGATTTAAAGGCAATCGGAGAAGAAAAAACCATTGATGAATTGGTGGAGGAAATTCGCCGACGGGACAGATTCGATTCGGAACGATCTCATTCACCTTTAAAAAAAGCGGATGATGCTATTGAGGTGGACACATCANAACTAACGATTGATGAGCAGGTTGACTTTATGGTCAACAAAGTAAGNAATCATTAACCATAGGAAACATAACAAACATGAGTGAAATAGAACAAAAACCTGTCGATGAACAGACTGAAAATTCCGTGGAATTAGCAGTCAGCGCTGAAATCGTTGAAGAAGCGCCATTGACTTCTAATAACGAAGAATTATCTGATGTAGAATCGTTGGATGAAGAAACGAATAATGTGGAAACAACCGAAGATGAATCTCCGGAAATAGATATACCAGCCGAGGAGGCAAACCCAGAATTAAATTACTTAGGATTAGATATCTTTAATGATGTCCGAGAAGTATCTATGGAAGAACTTCTTAATTCAGAAGCAATCGAAGAAGTTCCCCAAGAAGAACAAGATCGATATTTATCGACTTTTTCTGAAATAAATGAACGTGAAATTGTTACTGGACGTGTCATTGGGATGAATGAAAAAGAAATTCTCATTGACATTGGATTTAAATCAGAAGGTGTCATTCTCCGAAATGAATTCACCGAAGAAAACCTACCTGAGGTGGGTGAGAAACTGGATGTTTATCTTGAACGAATGGAAGATGAGAGTGGCAAAACGGTTCTATCGAAAGAAAAAGCAGACTTTCTCCGGCGTTGGACTGAATTACGGAATAATCATGAAACGGGTGAAATCATCAGTGGACGGATTATTCGCCGCATTAAAGGTGGAATGATCGTTGATTTAAATGGTGTCCAAGCATTTTTACCCGGATCTCAAATTGATATCCGACCTGTAAAAGATTTTGATAAATATATCGATTCAGATATAGATCTTCGGGTTGTAAAGTTCAATGAATTCCGTAAAAATGTTGTCGTATCCCATAAAGCAATTTTAGAAGAAAGTATGGCGGAACAACGGGATGAATTATTTAAAAAGCTTGAAGTAGGAAGTGTCATGGAAGGCCGCGTAAAAAATATTACTGATTTTGGTGTATTTATTGATCTTGGCGGTATTGATGGGTTGCTCCATATTACCGATTTAAGTTGGGGTCGCGTCAATCACCCTTCTGAATTGATCGGGATGGATGATACGCTTACCGTTAAAATCATTGATTTTGATCAGGAGAAAACGCGTGTCTCCCTTGGGTTGAAACAANTAACACCCCATCCCTGGGATAATGTCGATGANAAATACCCAGANGGAACCAATATTAAGGGTAAAATTGTNAGNNTGACAAATTATGGNGCATTTGTTGAAATTGAACCNGGNATTGAAGGGCTTGTCCATGTGTCAGAAATGTCNTGGACACGNCATATAAAAAATCCNTCAGAAATGTATACGCTTGGNGATGAANTTGAAGCAGTTGTACTGGCCATTGATTCGGAAGNTCGAAAGATNAGCCTGGGNGCCAAACAACTTCAGGATGATCCNTGGGATNAGATTGAAGNAAAATATATGNTGGGTACCNTTGTCAAAGGATCCGTAATAAACCTGACACAGTTTGGTGCATTNNTTGAACTGGAAGAAGGTATAGACGGCTTAATACATGTATCCGATNTGTCNTGGACAAAAATTGTTCGTCATCCNAANGAAATCATTGAAAAAGGACAGGAAGTTGAAGTGCGTGTGCTTGAAGTTTCTCGAGAAAGCAGACGGATTGCACTTGGTTTAAAGCAAGTAGGCGATGATCCCTGGCCAGATTTAGTGAAACAATTCGAAACNGGTAAAGAAGTGGAAGGGGAAATTGTCCGTGTTTTGGATAAAGGAATTATATTGAATTTGGATCAAGATGTGGAAGGCATCATTCCTTTTGGCAGCCAGCCCAAGCGCCAGCGCAAAGCACTTTCTTCTAAANATAAACCCGGTCAAAAATTGAAGGGTGTTGTGATGGAAGTTAAACCAGANGATAAAAAGGTTNTTCTTTTTTCAGATGAACTCAGTGTCGATANACCAGATAAANAAGATGATGTTCAGGATTATCTGGANANTCAGGANGGNCCAGTNGGAGAGAAAATCGAAATNCCCCCGGCATCCACAGATGAAACTGAAAGTGATTCNGAACCAGCGGCGGAATAATNCTACCGCTGAATAACCCAATNCATTATGGGGAAGGTACCCAACGCTAAAGACATAAAGTCCTTCCTATTCTTNCAAAAGTTNGGNATTCGGCTGNGTGCAATGGGGTTGGCTTTATTATTGTGGTTATTTGTTGTGAGTGAAAANGAATATACCATGGTAGTTGATGTACCAATTGAGGCACGAAATTTACCCGCTGGTCANGCCCACAAAAAAGAAGTNCCCTCTTCNGCAAAGGTTCGANTGCGNGGNAGAGGACGATCACTATTCAANACGATTATTCTTAAAAACTTTATTCCTGATTTCAAGCTTGTTTTNGATTTAGAGCGNATTTCAGAAGAATATGATTTTTTACTNAATGANTATTTTGAACGATATCCGCAAAAAGTAGTCATTCCTTCCACTTTTGAAGTNAAATANGTCGAAGTGATATACCCCAGTTCGGTACATATNANCCTCGATGAATATAAAGAGAAANTGGTTTCCATTCTTCCAAATATATTGATTCANCCNGCNCCNGGNTNTACGCTGGTTGGTCCACCNATCATTTCACCTGATAANGTGAAGATTGCTGGATCATGGAATATTGTTGAAAATGTAATAAATNTCTATTCTGTNCCGGANACNGTTCTAAATGCCACTAACCGAATTTCTCTAACCCTTNCCTTGGAAGCTGAGCNAGGACAGTTAATTGAATACACCCCNAGAAACGTCAANTTTCAACAGAGCGTTCAATCGATTAGTGAACGAATTATTAGTGANATTCCAGTTAAANTATTGAATAAAACAGAAGANCTGCAAGTNTTTNTAAGTCCNCAAACAGTATCCCTCACTGTNGTGGGTGGTATGANTTATATTGCCAATCTCCAACCGGATGATATTTCTATTANNGTTGATTTCAAATTGTGGAATGCGCANCAGCAATTTTACGATGTAAAAGTCCAAACACCGGTTGATGTGATAGACTGGATGGATTTGTCTCCGAAAAGTATTGAACTGGTGGTCACCAAGAGGGTGGGTTGATCGTTCTGGGGATTGAAACGTCCTGTGANGAAACGGCTACTGCGGTTTGTCGGGACGGTGTTATAATCTCATCACATATCAGGTCCCAATCCATCCATGAAAAATATGGTGGCGTCATCCCTGAAATTGCCTCAAGAGAGCATGAAAAATTCTTAAACGAAATGGTCTNCNACACACTAAATGATGGTGGAATTTCNAAANAGGAATTAGAGGGTATTGCGGTGACTCAGGGNCCNGGTTTATCTGGAACGCTTATTACAGGCGTTTGCTTTGCGAAGGGGCTTGCGTTAGGATTGGGGTTGCCCATNATCGGTGTGAATCATTTAGANGCCCATATNTTCGCGAACTTTTTGGCGGATCCTGCGTTAGANTTTCCATTCATTTGTCTTCTCGTTTCAGGAGGNCATACACAATTGTGGCATGTGAAAAATTTTAAAGATTATCAGTTNATGGGAGAAANTCGTGATGATGCTGCAGGAGAAGCGTTTGATAAAGGTGCGCGAATATTAGGATTAGTCATATCCTGGTGGGCCTGAAATTGAAAAATTGGCCAAGGGCGGCANTCCAAATGCNATTCAATTTCCCCGNGCCATGATGAAAAANAATAATTTAGAATTCAGTTTTAGCGGANTGAAAACATCACTATTNTATTATATGGATGAGCANAAAAATGNAAATTTAAAAGATGTGGCTNCCAGNTATCAACNAGCCATTATTGATGTATTAATNACCAAATTAAAATGGGCCTTANNANANACANATTGCCATACCTGTGTCATNGCNGGNGGTGTGGCTGCAAATCNATTGTTNCGGGATTGTTCTTTAANTAAGTTATCTGGGNAAAAAGTCATTTTTCCTGACTTAGATCTTTGTACAGATAATGCAGCCATGATTGCTTATTTAGGAGAATTATATCTGTCTAAAGGAATAAAGAGNGCCATTNATTTTCCCATTCTNCCCAATATGAAAATGGCTTAAGCCATGGGNGTTTCACTTCTNCATNATNCCGATTTAGTTCTATGGGTNACTTTGTTTATGGGNATGGGGTTGACATTNTTTCTTTATAAAATTTTNTCTCATGAAAAATGGTATTCATTATTACTGATTATTCGAGCACTTGTTTTATTTTTTCTAATCATTTTATTACTGAATCCAGTTTTGAATTTTTCAAGTGAAAAGGAACAAGAACTACATTGGGCAATTTTTGTTGACAATTCAGCTAGTATAAAATATCATAAGACTCCTTCGATTCAAGCGATTCAATCAGGAATACAGTCATTTGTGGATGGTCTCTCCGAAAAAAATATTTCGTATGATTTATATCAATTTGCAGATAAAATCCAAAAAGTGAATGGGCCGGGCCTTGAAGGGAAAGGAGTGACAACCAATTTGGGGATAGTTTCAGAAAGAATAAAACAAGATGAAAATAATCTGGCGGGTGCGATAATCATTTCTGATGGATTAATTACGGAAGGAAAAAATCCGCTTCGAGAATTTCACCAATTAGACTTCCCGATTCATACAATTGGTATTGGAGAAGGAAGTGAATTGGTTGATGTGGCCATTCAATCGATCGATGTACCCACAGTAGTATTAAAAAGTGATGGGGTCAATGTAAATGTTATCGTCCAATCTTTGGGAAATATAAGTGACAGATTAAGNGTATCACTGTTTAACAATCGTCAATTACTTGGTTCAAAATATATCCGTTTATCGGGATTGGGATCNNAGAAAGAAATCAATTTTNGATTTCGTCCAAAAGATATCGGTAAACAAAATTATGAAGTACGTGTTTCGTCAGTTGAAGATGAAATCAATATTCAAAATAACCGCCAACAGTTTAACATCCTTGTGTTAAAAGAGCGATATAAGGTTGCCCTCCTTACGGGGAGCCCCAATAAAAATACAGCGATACTCAAACGGGCATTAAATCGCAACCCACGGATTCAATTAGATCATTTTGTACGTATGACCGAAACACAATTTCGTCCGGGAATCAAATCTTTTTGGGAAACACCCTATGAACTCATAATTTTTGAAAACTATCCAATCAAACCATTAACTGCTAATTTTGTACGCATTTTGGGGAGAAAAGTATTATCCAATCAGGCGGCCCTATTTTTAATTTCAGGACCCAACCAGTCGAATAATTCATTAAAAGGAATTACCTCTATTTTAGGGGTAAAATTAGAGGAATTTACTCTTGAAAATAACCCAGTATTTTGGGATTTTACGCATGAGAGATGGATGAATGAATTTGAATTGCCTCCTCTTTATCAAAACATGTTTATAACCGGCCAAAACGATTCGTCTGACACGTTAGCTATTACCGAATTTGAAAGGCCATTGTGGATTCGAAATCAACATGAAAATATTAGAACAATGGTGTGGACATCTCCTGATATGAATACATTATATTTTCTTGAACAAAAATTATCACAAACCGACGCATTCTCAACCATCTGGGATCAGTCTATTTCCTGGCTCTTAAAAACCGGTGGTGAGCATGAGAACTTTTTCAGGTTAAATAAAAATCGATTTCAACAGGGTGAAATGGTTAAAATTGCCGGAAATCAGCCATTCACACAATCATCTGAACCAAAGAAAAATGTGATGATAACCGTATCCCATAATTTGAAAGAAATCCTCATGCGGGACATTTTATTTAACATTGAAGAACAAAGATGGATAGGAGAATTCCGTGCCCCAGGCCCGGGGGAATATCAATATTCAATATCCTTTGAATCGGAAGAGGAACCAATTCAAAAAGGCCTGTTTCAGGTGCTGGAAAGTCAAATTGAACTCAACCAGGTTTATTTAAATAAAAAGCTGCTCACATCTATTTCCGACCAAACTGGTGGACAGTATTTACCCTGGGATTCCCGAGACAGTTTAATGATTAAATTACATCCAAAAGTTCGACGAGAATTCAGGGCGAATATCATTAAATTTAACGAAAGTAAATTCCTATTATTTATTGTAATACTCTTATTGTGTGCTGAATGGATCATGCGCCGCAGAAGAGGATTATCTTAAAATGAAATTAAAATAATTAAATGAAAAAAATTACATTTGTGGGTACTGGTTATGTGGGGCTTGTGGGTGGTGCGGGTATTTCAGAATTTGGGCATCAGGTAACGTGTGCGGATATTGACCAAAATAAAATTGAGCGCCTCAAGGCAGGCGAGATTCCGATCTATGAACCGGGGCTCGAATCCCTGGTAAAGCAAAATGTTGCCAAAGGGCGGCTTCATTTTTCTCATGACGTTCCAAAATCCATTCAGAATGCCGACATAATTTTTGTCGCTGTTGGCACACCTCAAGGGAGTAATGGAGAAGCGAATTTGAGTGCCATCGAATCTGTAGCAAAAACCATTGGCGAAAATTTAAATGGATACAAAATTATTTGTACTAAAAGTACCGTTCCAATCGGCACGGGAAAGCGAATCGAAGAAATCATTCGTTCTATGAATCCCAACGGCGATTTTGATTATGTGTCCAATCCGGAATTTTTAAGAGAAGGTGCGGCGGTGAAAGATTTTTTGCATCCTGACCGCGTTGTCATAGGTACAAGAACTCAAAAGGCAATCAAGGTTATGGGTGAAGTTTATCGACCTTTGTATATTAATGAAACACCCATCATTTCTACAACAGTAGAAACGGCGGAAATGATTAAATATGCGGCCAATGCATTTTTATCATTAAAGATCAGTTATATTAATGAGATTGCGAATCTATGTGAAGCAGTGGGTGCAGATGTTCAAGATGTGGCGCGAGCCATGGGACTCGATGGCCGAATCAGTGCAAAATTTTTACATCCAGGGCCGGGATATGGCGGATCCTGCTTTCCAAAAGATACCCATGCACTGGCAGCTANGGGGCAGAAAAACAGGAGTCCATTACTTACTGTTGAAGCGGCGATCAAGACGAATGCGTCTCAAAAAGTCAGGATGNTAGATAAATTAAAACGTNTCATGGGAGGNTCGTTCAAGGGGAAAACTGTGGCCGTTCTCGGGTTGGCTTTTAAACCACAAACCGATGATGTGCGTGAAGCTGCATCTATAGTAATTGTGTCTAATTTAGCTGAATCCGGAGCGACNGTNCANGCCTANGACCCCATCGCCATGGACAATTTCAAAAACCATTTTCCGAATATTCAATATTTTGGTTCCTGGCAGGATGCGGTGAAAAATGCGGATGCCTGTATTCTACTCACGGAATGGAATGAATTCCGCGGCATGGACTTAAATAAATTAAAAGATTTAATGAAAACACCTGTCNTTCTTGATACAAAAAACATTATCAGTATTCAGGAATTGGAATCCAGGNGTTTTACATACGATAATGTTGGCAGGAAGTCACCCTCATGAAAGTGATGCAAACATCCATTTCAGGCGTGATTAAAATCCAACCAACTGTTCATTTGGATCCACGGGGATATTTTTTTGAATCTTTTAAAAGTTCTGATTTTCAAGCTTTTGGATTGCCCTCAAATTTTGTTCAGGATAATCAGGCACAATCAACCAAGGGCGTTCTTAGAGGATTGCACTACCAATTAAAATTCCCGCAGGGAAAACTGGTTTGGGTCAGTGCAGGCAAGGTGTTGGATGTGGCGGTGGATATCCGCCAGAATTCCCCCACGTTTGGACTATATGAATCGGCCATTTTAGATGACGAAAACCATACTCGTTTTTATATTCCTCCGGGATTTGCCCATGGATATTATGTTTTATCGAATACGGCTATTTTTCAATATAAATGTACAGATACATATCACCCTGAAGATGAGTATGGCGTTAAATGGGATGATTCAGGTATCGGAATTCCATGGGGAACTGGTGATAAATTAGTATCAGAAAAAGATAATTTATTATCCAATTTAATGGATATAAATCCAAAATTACTCCCCATATTCGAAGAGGATATTTAAATGTTACCCATTGAAACAATTCGTAACAACCCAGAGACTGTAGAAAAACAACTGAATTCGAAAGGCGAAACCATTGCTATCAGTGAAATTTTAAATATTGATACATTGTATCGGAAACAAATGGGTGAAGCCAATGATTTAAGAGCACTTCGAAACAAGGTGTCTGATGAAATTGCGGAAGCAAAACGGGCGGGAGATGATTCAGATGATGCCATTCAAGCCATGCGAAAAGTTTCCCAGCAGATTAAAGATTTAGAAGAAAAGATCCAAGCATCCAAAACAGAATTGGATGGCCACTTGTTAAGCCTTCCAAACCTGCCACATGCATCGGTTCCGATTGGAACAAATGAAAAAGATAATCCTCTGGTTCGAGAATGGGGAGAATCACCAAAATACGAATTTAAACCTAAAAATCATTTAGATTTAGGGCAATCCTTAGGCCTTTTTGATTTTGAACGGAGTGCAAAAATATCAGGCTCCGGGTTTCCGCTTTATACTGGGAAAGGGGCCAANTTGGAGCGTNCCCTGATTAATTTTATGCTGGANATTCAAACGGAGCAGCATGGATACACNGAAATATTTCCACCCTTCCTTGTTCGCTCGGAATCAGCTATTACTACAGGGCAATTACCAAAATTTGCTGAAGATATGTACCCATCNGAAAAAGATGGCTTATGGCTGATCCCCACTGCGGAAGTTCCGNTTACCAATATCCATCGGGATGAAATCCTTGTGGAAGACCAACTGCCTATCAATTATACAGCCTATTCGGCGTGTTTTCGACGGGAAGCGGGTTCATATGGAAAAGATACAAGGGGATTATTAAGGCTCCATCAATTTAATAAAGTTGAGTTAGTGAAATTTGTAAAACCAGAAAATTCATATGCTGAATTAGAAACATTGGTGACCCATGCAGAAAAAATTCTTCAATNACTTGGGTTGAAATATCGNGTTATTGAATTATGCACGGGAGATTTGAGTTTTTCCGCTGCCAAATGTTATGATATTGAATTATGGGCGCCAGGCGAGCAAAAATGGCTGGAAGTATCATCCTGCAGCAATTTTGAAGATTTTCAAGCACGGCGCGGGAATATTCGATTTCGCAAATCATCGGATAAAAAAGTAAATTTTGTTCATACCCTGAATGGGAGTGGTGTGGCCACACCACGGCTACTGGTGGCATTGTTAGAGACATACCAAAATAAAGATGGTTCTATTTCAATTCCCAAAGTACTTCAATCTTATATGGGTGCAACGGTTCTTGATTAATTTTCGCTTTGTCTGGTGTTTTGTCAATGTCATTTTCTGGACAATTATTTTATGCATAGTGGGTATGTTGGTATCTTTATTTGAATGGCGTGGTAAATTTCTAAGTTGGGTTGCTCAAACCTGGTCTAAATTAATATTAGCTGTTAGTGGTTTGAAATATCGGGTGATTGGGTTGGGCAATTTGGATCCTACCGGGCATTATGTTTTTGCAGCGAATCATGAATCTGCTTTGGATATTCCCCTGGCTTTTGGCGGACTTCCCTTTCATGTGGTATCCATTGCTAAAATCGAATTAAAGCGCATTCCAATTTTTGGATGGGCTATGATGGCGGGAGGCCACTTTTTCGTAGACAGAACACGTCATAAAAAAGCATTAAATTCATTAAATAAAGCGAAGGAATCCATGGCGAAAAATCCCCGATCGATCATCATTTTNCCTGAAGGCACCCGCTCTATAAATGGAGAGGTAAAACCATTTAAAAAAGGGGGACTCATCATGGCACTACAGATGGGAATACCGGTGGTTCCGATTGCCTTATGCGGCACGAGGAACGCGCTAGGAAAAAAAGGCCTTGCTTTACATCGGCAATNACTCGAATTACGAATTGGAAAACCCATTAATACCCAAAAAATTAATTACGAAGATCGATATCAATTTGTAAAAAATGTTAGGAAAGAAGTAGTAGCGTTAAAAGAAATGTGGCATGATTCAGCATAAACTATTTTATCAGGATCCGGTTCAAACTCCGGTGCTGCTGCATCGCGTTTCGGATACACCCATCCTTGAAAAAGATATCCTTCGCACTTGGTTGAATGTTAAGCCCGGAACCCTAATCAAAGATCTGAAAGGCAATTCAATTATGGTGATTCAACCTGGTACTGCCAATCCAAATGAAGGGCCGGATATTCATAATGCTATTCTATTTTCAGATGGGAAATTTGTCTCCGGTAACATTGAATGTCACATTCGCTCTCGAGATTGGTTCTATCACGGTCATGATAAGGATCCAAATTATCAAAATATTATTCTCCACATTACGACTATCCCGGATAAAATGGATTCAGAGTGGAAGGGGCTTCAGATTCATTTGAACTTAACAGTACCGGCCAATAGTTGTGATCTCCATAAAGATATTGTGAGTCAATCAATGACTGACACACTCATTGCCATGGGTTTAGATCGCCGTTCTCGCCGGGTAAAGCAATATCAATCTCATGAATGGAAGAAATGTGCTTTACAAGATTCTTTTAGATTGTTAGGTAAAGGAGGAAATGAAGAAAATTTCCTTCAATTACTTAAATACTTTCAGAATGGAATGGGTGAAAATCATTCCACCATTCAATCAATCAAATGGCATCATCGTGGTATCCGCCCAAATGGTTGGCCGGAAAAACGACTCTCAATTGCCAGTCAATTATTTAAAATGTTTCAGACCTTTAATAAGCAACCCAATCAAATTCCATCTATACTGGCATTCAATAACCACAAAAATTTATATAATGAATTGGTAGGAAATGTATTTAATCCCTTGTCTGCAGCTGCGTGTCTTTTGCAGAGAGATTATGAATCTTACCAGGCATTGAAACAAGATTGGCTTTGCCTAAAATTGGGATATACCTATGGGAAGGTGGAGAAAAAGTTCTCCTCCTTTTTAAATAAAAGTCAGTTAAAAATATTTTCAATTCTTCAGGGCGTCTTTGAATTAGAATCAAATTTTTGCAAAGAGTATCATTGTCAATTCTGTCCACTAAAGAAAAAGATGGGGCGACTTGTATCAAGCTGAAACTGATAGGATGGGAAGGGATTTTCAACCAATGGTAGGGCACCCTCCTATATATATAAATCAAAACAGGCGGAAAAAGGCTTGACTGAGGACGATCTCGTCGGGTAATTTCGCCAGCAAAATTAGCGCTAAATATTAATGAAACAGACATTTACAAGAATTATTATCCTATTGATGATTAACCTGTCACTGGGTTTTCCTCAAGAAAATAAATCCATCCGACCTGCGGATGAAAATTATAAAAACGGTAATGGATTTGAAACGAATCAGAACCGTTTGCCTCAGCTTTTACGTGATGTAAAAGTGCTATTATCCGATGCTCTTATTGCGGATGTTATGGCAGATTCTCTGGAGGTGGTTTATAACTTAAATAGCATTTTTGATTTATTGACTGAAGCGGATCAGTATGGGGATATGAATGATGAAGATCGAGAGGAATTTGAACGGTTCGAGGATGGATTAATTAATCTTTATACCCATAGTTTTAAAACCATAGATAAAATAGATGGTGTCATTACGGCTGAACATCTCCGAATGGATATTACATCGATCACGGAACCGCTGGAAGTGGAGATGGGTGCAACTAAATTTACTGTTGTGGATGATCGGGATGGTCATATTCCTTTGGTTCGGAATAAAAAAGTTGATCAAGTAATAAAGTATTTCCAGACAAAGGGAAGACGGCAGTTTGAAATCTGGCTGGAACGGTTGGACGTTTACGGACCCATGATAAACCAGATCATTCACGAATGCAACCTACCGCCGGAGTTAGTGTATCTTGCCATGATTGAATCTGGGTTGAATCCCAAAGCGTACTCAAAAGCTGCAGCAAATGGTATGTGGCAATTTATATATTCTACAGGAAAGCTTTATGGATTAGAAAGAAACTGGTATGTAGATGAACGTCGGGATCCGGAAAAAGCTACCCGAGCCGCTTGTGCATATTTAACCGACTTATATGATGAATTTGACAATTGGTATTTAGCGTTAGCTGCATACAATGCGGGAGAAGGCAGAGTGAGACGAGGCACACGAATTCATCAAACATCTGATTTCTGGCAGCTTCATTCACTTCCAAGAGAAACACGGAATTATATCCCATATTTTTTAGCAGCGACTATTATTGCTGAAAATAAAGAGAAATATGGATTTTATAAGAAGGAAAATAAAAAACTTGCATATGGATATGATATTGTTCAGATTGAAAAAAGTGCAGATTTAATGGTTTTAGCCCGATCAGCAGAAACAACCTATAAAAAGTTGCGTAATCTCAATTCTGAACTCAGACAATCAGCCACACCGACTAAGGGGTACGCTTTAAAAATCCCTAAAGGGAAAAAAGATATTTTTATGGCTAATTATAATGCGCTTCCTGAGAATGAAAGATTTGCCCCTCAATTTGTTTCCCATAAAGTCCGGAATGGCGAAAGTTTGTGGACCATTGCCAAAAAGTATCACATCTCAGTCCATGATTTGGCGGCGGTGAATAAAGTGAGGAATCGCAGCATGATTCGTATTGGCCAGAAATTAACGATCCCCATCGCCGGTGTAAACATGGCTTCCATTCCTATTTCAAGCATGCCTGGATTCAATAAATTGACATATAAGGTGAGAAAAGGGGATACACTAGGCCATATTGCAGAAGATCATGGGACCCGGGCTTCAAACATTAGAAAATGGAATGGCATTAAATATGGTCAACATATTTATCCAGGACAAAAGTTGACATTATGGGTCAAACAGGGATAACCAGACCTACATCAAACCAGCGATGGCTCTGGTGGGGGCTGGGCAGTTTTTTTGCTCTGGTGATCGCTTTTAAGTTGGGCGCATCCTCGAATGGTTTCTCGAGTGAAGGTTCCGGTAAAAAAGTGGGTATTGTGACAATTATTGGTCCAATCGTTTCAGCTGAAAACACAGTTAAACAATTAGAAAAGTACAGAAAGCGCAAAGATATTTCAGCCATTGTTGTTCGTATTGACTCTCCAGGCGGGCTGGTAGCTCCGACTCAAGAAATTTACGAAAAGATTAAATCGGTTAAAAAAGAAAAACCGGTGGTATCCAGTATGGGAACTGTGGCTGCATCTGGGGGCTATTATATTGCGGTGGCTGGAGATACAATTATGGCCAATAAAGGAACGATTGTTGGCAGCATCGGCGTCATCATGAATTATCCTGTTATGACTGAATTATTGGATAAAGTCGGGATAGAATTTGAAACAGTGAAAAGCGGTGAGCTGAAAGATGTAGGATCTTATTCCAGAAAAGTAACCCAAATAGATCGACAACATTTAAATGATATGGTGATGGATATGTATGGCCAATTTGTGGCTGCAGTATCTGAAAGTAGATCCATGGAAAAAGATGACATTATTTCTTTGGCAGATGGCCGGGTTTACACCGGGTTACAGTCAAAAGATTTAGGCCTTATAGACCTTATTGGTACATTTGAAGATGCCATTGAGGTTGCTGGAATAATGGGCCATATTTCAGGAAAACCAAAAACAGTTCATCCGCAGAAGAAACGCCCCTCACTGCTGGACTGGTTATCTGGGAATTTGGGGCAAACGGTCAGCAGTTGGTTTGATGCATTACCAGCCTATCGCTGGCGAATGGAGTAATCAAAATGACCAAGCAAAATATTGTGGATAATGTTTCCAATGCCACAGGATTAACTAAAGTGGAAACAGAAGCCGTCATGAATGGTATTATGGCGACTATTGTTGAATCCCTGGGAAAAAACGAACGCGTAGAATTAAGAGGATTCGGAACGTTTGGCGTCAAACATCGCATGCCAAAAAAAGCACGAAATCCCGGGACTGGTGAAACCATTTTTCTTCCGGAACGCCATGTGCCGACTTTTAAACCGGCAAAATATATGCGTTCACATGTAAATGAAAATCTGACAAAATAAAGAGGTAATATGCCCTGCGGTAAAAAACGTAAAAAGCGCAAAATGAATACTCACAAGCGGAAAAAACGCTTGCGCGCTAATCGTCATAAAAAGAAAAAAGTATAAGATCCGTTTAATATGAAACGGGCCAATATCATATGGCTTGTAATTATACCCATTGTCCTGACAAGTTTTGTCGGGGCATGGGGATATGACGGGCATCGTCGCATAAATTATAGCGCTTCCCGCCAGCTGAGCGGTGTTTTTGGTCAATTCCTTAAGCGTAATTCTGAACCGATCAAATGGTATGCGGCAGCCCCAGATTATAATAAGGATATCGATAGAGAAGAATTTCATCGTCATTTTATCGATGCAGATTATTATGATGATTATCCATTCAATAAAATTCCCAAAGATTATGAAAAACTGCTTTCTTTACATGGGAAGGATAAAATTCGAAAATACGGTATTGCACCGTGGGCTATAAACGAAACATGTAATCGCATTATTGATTTATTGAAAGATCACCAATTTGAGAAAGC
>PAXB01000025.1 GCA_002715035.1 Fidelibacterota bacterium | reverse complement strand
GCTACCGTCAAGCAGCTTAAGGGGACCTATGCTCTTGGGCGCTTGTTAAATTATGGCGCCACCGCTGTTATCGTTGGGGAAACGAATGTGGGGAAATCAACACTTTTAAACTGTCTTTCTGGATTAGATCGCGCTATTGTTAGCAACATTCCCGGCACCACTAGAGACTCAATAGAGGTTGAACTTCTTTTGGGTGGTGTTCCTGTCCTTTTTATTGACACTGCTGGTTTTCGCACAACCCAAGACATCATTGAAAAAGAGGGCGTCAGCCGAACCTATCGTCATATTAAAGCCGCAGATTTAATAATTTCTCTCACAGACANTCCNGNNAAGAAACATTTTAAGAAATCCGACAANCCCANAATTAATGTTTTGAACAAACAAGANTTANGGNNNAAAAAAACAAACAACNGNCGTGTTATACATATCTCGTCTAAAAAAGNAATTGGCATNGGNNTTCTTAANNNTCGNATAATAAAAGAACTTGGGATTAATAANATATCCACTGAGATGACCTACCTATCAACNGGCAGACAATATCGTGCAATAAAAGANTGTTCCGCCGCNTTGGNCCGCGCAAGCGACATTATCACGCCNNCCACGTTTGATGTTGAGCTTTTCTCGTTCGAAATNCGCGCTTCTTTGGACGCGATTGATGCCATTTTGGGGAAAACATCACCTGACGATATATTAAATCACGTTTTCGCAACCATGTGTGTGGGAAAATAGTTTCACGTGAAACTCCGTACAATAAAATTTGACGTTCTTGTTGTTGGTGCTGGACACGCCGGTGTTGAGGCTGCTTTAATTTCTGCGCGTCGGGGCGGGGTTGTTGGCCTAATTACGCTTGACCTCTCTGCTGTGGGTCGCATGTCCTGCAATCCTGCCATCGGTGGTCTTGCTAAGGGTCAAATGGTCCGGGAAATCGATGTTCTTGGGGGTGTTATGGGTCTTGCCACAGATCGGAGCGGTATTCAATTTAAAATACTAAATAGATCAAAAGGCAAGTCCGTTTGGTCTCCCCGAGCTCAAGTAGACAAGCGGTTATACGAAAAGACCGTAGCCTCTTTTGTGTATAATGAAAAAAATATCCATCTAATTGAAGGCGAGGTTGTGGATGTGCTTATAGAAAACTGCGCTATCTCGGGTGTTTTGTTGCGCGGAAAAGATAAAATTCATGCCCCAACGGTTATATTAACCTGTGGCACATTTTTAGGTGGCCTTATTCATGTTGGTCAGAAAAAAATTCGCGCTGGGCGAATGGGTGAAAGCGGCGCAGAGGGCATTACGGAGGCGCTTGTTTCTCGCGGGCTCCTTGCTGGCCGGCTAAAAACCGGAACACCGCCTAGGCTTGATAAAAACTCTATAGACTGGACAAAAGTAACGCCGGCTTTCGGCGANGAAACGCCAGCGCCTTTTTCTTATCAAACAAAAACCTTTAATCCACCAAATGTTCCGTGTCATACTGTGAAAACCGGTGTCTCGTGTAAAAATATTATTGCCAAAAATTTAACAAAAAGTCCCATGTTTTCTGGTGACGTTGTTGGCGTTGGGCCGCGATATTGCCCTTCTATTGAAGATAAAATTCACCGCTTTTCTCATCATGACGAGCATGTTCTTTTTTTGGAGCCGGAGTGGGTTAATTCGGATCAAATTTATTTAAACGGGTTTTCAACAAGCCTTCCTGAAGCCGTTCAGCTAATGGCCTTGCGAACGATTCCCGGCCTGGAGACTGTTCGGTTTTTTAGGCCCGGCTATGCTATTGAGTATGATTTTTTCTCCCCATCTCAACTAAAATCGTCTCTGGAGTCAAAAGAGATTCCTGGCTTGTTTTTCGCAGGACAAATAAATGGTACGTCTGGTTACGAAGAGGCGGCGGCACAAGGTCTTGTTGCTGGCATCAACGCCATTCAATATGTGAACAACGAGGCCCCCCTTGTTCTTTCTAGNGACGAGGCGTATATCGGCGTTCTCATTGATGATTTAATTACAAAAAACACGCTTGAGCCCTATCGCATGTTTACCTCGCGCGCAGAGTATAGACTTCTCCTTCGTTTTTCGAATGCACACGCTCGATTATTACAAAAGTCTGAAAAATTTTCCCTGATGGGGGCCCCAGCAATACGCCGTATAAAAGACATCCTGTTTGGGCTTGATACAATCGTAGCTTCTTTAGGAGCGCCCGTTAATCCTTCGGAAATAAACACCACCTTGGCCCAANTGGGGGAAGCGACAATTAAACAAAGAACGCCGGCCGCNGTTCTTTTGAGGCGGCCATCTGTAAATATCCACAGTCTTCCTGNGTCTCTATTTTCTACGGTGANAGACACAAAAATACCGGCGCCCTTCGTGTATGAAAGCTATATAGAGGCCGAAGCTATTATCAAATATGAGGGGTATATTAAAAGACAAAAAAAGCAAGTTCTCCGAATGAAAAGACAAGAGAACGTTTTAATTCCTCCCCGCTTTAATTACCTCGATATAGCCGGGCTGTCTGCGGAAGCAAAAGAAAAGTTTAGTCGCATTAGACCACAAACCCTTGGCCAAGCACAAAGAATTTCTGGAATAACGCCGGCCGATGTTTCTGTTTTGTCTGTAATGCTTGTTGCTTAGTTTTTGTTTCACGTGAAACGGGTATTTTAAGATGTTAAAAAAATTATTTAAATCTATATCTGTTTCCCCTTCCTTTCTCTCTGTCAAAACACACCTTGAGCGGGGAGAGGGTTTTTTACTCGAACTAAACAATTCATCTGCTCGGGCGCTTTTTCTTTCTGTCCTTTTTCAAGAGACGTCAAAGCCTGTCGCTGTTGTATGCCAAAACGAGGAAAGCGCTGAGGCTTTNTATTCTGATTGTCTTGGTTTGCTTGGTGGTAGCGTTTTTAGCTTTCCAGATTATAGAAAAGACACGTCTTCTGTTCCCGGTTTTGTTTCTCGTAACCGCGTCGTTTTTACACAATCTTTTAATNCGCTACTTTCTGAGAAGTCCGGTGTGTTTATTTCTTCCGCTGGTGCNATAAGNTGTCTCACCGTTTCTCCAAAAACCCACGANGAGGACTCTCTGCTCTGTGTCGTTGGTTCTGAGGTGCCAATGGATCTTTTTTTAGACAAATTGACTCTTTGGAAATATGAGCGGGTTGATCATTCTCATTCGCCAAACACCTTTGCCTGTCGGGGGGGGATATTGGACGTTTTTCCTTTGTACGCTAAACATCCTGTTCGTATTGAATATTTTGGAAACAAAATCGACTCCATACGTACATATAACCCCACAACTCAGCTGTCATCTAATAAACGCTCACGCTTTCATCTCCGCCCCCCGGTTGTTCATAGGAANAAACAGCAGTCGCCTCTTTTAGATTCGTTGGCGCTATATTGTGACTGTGTGTTATACATAACTGAAAGTGGTGTTTCCTTTTTATCTGGTGAAAATAAAATTGATGTTTTTGTCGACCCCCTTTCTTTTCAAGGGCTTCCATCTTCCGTTCAAGAAAAAGGGGTCGATCGCATTTTTAGTCAGTTTTCGGCGGNGTCTNTTTTTTTATTTAACCCTTTGGGTAAGCCCTTTCCCCGCAAAGATGAGATGCTCGAGATTCCCACCAGTCTTCGCGAGGGGTTTTCTCTTCCGTCTTTGGGGGTTGCCTGTTTTGCGGTGCGCGGCAAAAGGGCGTGGGTACAAAAAGCCCCCGTCGTCGTTGGTTCAAATAAACAGTATGAAAGAATTTCTTCCTTGGTCGACCTCACCTGGGGGGATTTTCTAGTTCATATAGACTATGGGGTTGGTGTTTATCGCGGACTAGAAACCGTGGGGGCTGACGGCGCTCAGGAGGAAAATATAAAAATAGAATATGCGGGTGGGGATTCGGTCTTTGTTCCAATAAGCCGATTTAATCGTGTTCATAAATATATCGGCGCTGGCGGCGGCGCCCCCAAANTTGCCCGGCTAGNCTCNGGGTTGTGGGAAAAACAAAAAGCCCTTACAAAAAAGAGCGCAGAAGAGGTGGTGGGCCATCTTGTTAATATATATCAAGCCCGATCTNAACCCCGCGGTTTTCGGTATATCAAAAATAATAGTTTAATGCAGAAGCTTGAAGATAGTTTTCCGTTTCAAGAAACCGTAGGCCAGCTGGAGGCTATAAAAGATATCAACAACGATTTAGACAAAAAAACCCCAATGGATCGCCTAGTTTATGGTGATGTGGGGTTTGGAAAAACAGAGGTTGCCCTCCGCGCTGCAATGCGGGTTGTTCTTTCTGGAAAGGTTACATTTTTTCTCTCGCCAACAACGGTGCTTTCTGATCAACACTACATTACATGTAAAAACCGGTTGGGGGCGCTGGGGGTGAACGTGGAGCTTCTGTCCCGGTTTCGAACAAAAAAGGAGCAGGCACTGATTCTTGAGCGGCTCCATAATAAAAAAATTGATGTTTTGGTTGGAACNCACAGCATTCTGAACGNCGACGTTTCTACTGAAAACCTTGGGCTNTTGATCGTTGACGAAGAACACCGCTTTGGGGTAAAACACAAAGAACACATCCGTCGACTAAAAAATCGTGTAGACGTTCTAACTTTGACCGCAACGCCGATACCAAGGACGCTACAACAGTCTTTGGTGGGAATTCGAGATACTTCAAAGATTAAAACGCCACCCCAAGATCGCCTTTCCATCTTAACAGAGGTCGTCTCTTTTAATTGGTCGTATATAAAAAAGCCTATTCAAAAAGAAATCGACCGCGGGGGGCAAGTTTATTTTTTACATAACGATATTAAAAAACTTCCCTTTCTCCTAGAAAAAATTGNTTCCTTTTTCCCGATGGCCCGCGTTGCTGTCGGGCACGGTCAAATGCCCAGCAAACAACTTGAAAAAACAATTTTGTCTTTTTTTGATGGTGGTGTTGATATTTTAATCTGCACAACAATAATTGAGTCTGGGTTAGATGTCCCAAATGCAAATACTATTATTATTAACAACGCACAGAAGCTTGGGTTGTCACAATTATACCAAATCCGCGGGCGGGTTGGTCGCGGAGAAAGACAGGCCTTTTGTTTTTTATGTGTTCCGGCGGGCACCGTCCTCCTTTCTGAGGCCTATCAAAGGCTTAAGGCCATAGAGTATTATTCTGATTTAGGGTCGGGATACCAAATTGCCATGAAAGATTTGGAAATCCGTGGGGCGGGTAACCTCTTTGGCTATGAGCAAAGCGGTCAAATTTCGAACGTTGGCTTTGAGCTGTATAATAAAATACTAAACNGGGCNGTTTTGGAAAATCGCGGGGAGGGGGCCCCCGTAAAAAAGGAAAAGCTTTCTGTTCTTTATTCGGGCAGCGCTCAAATNGATAAGGAATATATGCCCCTTGTACAAGACCGCCTGTATTTTTACCAAAAAATAGCTGCGGCNACAGCTGTGAGCGCGGTTGGTGCCGTGCAAGATGAGATAATAGACCGCTTTGGTCCTCTTCGGGAAGAAACAATTAATCTTTTTAAAATAGCGAACCTTCAGTGTGCGCTTTATTTTTATCCTTTTTCAAAATGTAAAATAAGCGGTNCTGAGTTTTCAATTAATCTCGAGGCTGTTCCCTCGGGCGTAAGTCCCCAANTTTTCTTTGAAAGGCTTCATAAGGTCTTTCGAGGAGGCTCTCATCCTTTTAAGTTTGTCACCGGGCGCTCTGGGGTTCTCGTTCTTTCTTTTAAAACAGCCTCTCTTTNTGATTCTTTTTCTTTTTCTAAAAAATTTGTGGAATTGTTTTCTCGGGCTGCTGGTGGGTAATTTCTTAAGTGTCTTTATCCAAAAATTGGAACAAATGCTCTAAAAAAAAGATAAAAGTATTGTATTGAAAAAAAACAGAAGCNGCCCCGCTGTTGGCGTTGCTTTTTTCGTTGATACGCACACCAGAGGACCGAGAATGAATTACAAAAAATTGTTACCGCTGCTGTTGTTTTCTGTTGTTCTGCCCCAACAGGGGGCGGGNGCCAACACAACAAACGACGAGCCCCTAACCGGAAAAGAAACAAAACGCCGCCAATCAATTGATGGTATTGCCGCTTTAGTTGGCGACAAAACAATTCTTAAAAGCGATATAAACCAGGCCCTGTCCATGGCGGTTTTCCAGCAACGGCTAAACCCAGACAGCGATGGAGATAAAATTCTACAGCTTAAANAAGAGATTGTTCGCTCTGTCGTTAATAGAAAGGTTGTTTTGATGATGGCTGAGTTGGATTCTATTGTGGTNTCAGACAAGGAAATAGACCGAACCCTAGAAGATCAAATAAACAATATAATAGCTCAAGCGGGNAGTGAGGCCGCGGCCGAGAAGGCGCTGGGTCAACCGCTAAGCGTTTTTCGCCGAGAATATTGGTATGACATTAAGGATATGATGCTTGCTCAAAAATACCAACAAGGCTTAATTGGGGGGCTTTCTGTGAATAAAAACGAGGTGGTGTCTTTTTTTCAATCCTACCGAGACAGCATTCCTCCTTTTCCAACAACGGTAAAGCTGCGACATCTTCTCGTAAAGATAGAGCCCGGTTCGGAGCAAGTCGACAAAACAGTCGCCCTTTTGAAAAACCTNCGTAAAAAAATATTAGCCGGTGAGGTTTCTTTTGAAGAGGTTGCAACGCAATACTCCCAAGATCCGGGCTCCAAAAACAGTGGGGGCTCTCTTGGTTTTGTCCGTCGCGGCAACCTTGTAACAGAATTTGAGTCTATTGCTTTTACACTTAAGCCTGGAGAAATAAGCCTTCCGGTAAAGACAGAGTTTGGGTATCATATTATTGAAACACAGGAAATTGTTGGAGAAAAAATAAAGGTTCGGCATGTTTTGTTGAGCCCGCCACTTACAGACAAGGACGAATCGGCCGCATACCAAAAAGCCCTTTCTCTAAAAGATTCCTCAAAAACAATTTTAGCCTTTATTTCTATAATTAAACAGCATTCGATGGACGGCCAAACAAAAGAAAACGGTGGAAGTCTCGGTTGGGTTGACCCCGCCAANTATCCGATTCCAGAGTTTGGGCTTGTGCTTGGTCANGTTAATCAAAATGAGTGCGCNGGGCCCATACAATCTGAATATGGTTATCATCTGCTNTGGGTGGAGGCGTCAAAACCTGGGGGGCAAGCAGATTTATCAAAACACTGGAACCAAATTGAAACCCTTGCGCTAAATAAAAAACGGGGAGAGTGGTTTGAAAGCTGGGTAGGGGATGCGCGAAAAAACTTCTTTATAAACATTCTTGATTGATGGTCTCCCACAGTTTCCACNGTGATTTTCCACATTAAATAAAAACGCGGCCTTTTTGATCTAAAAAAAATATTTTTGTTGAAAACTTTATTGTTATCCACACCCGTCTCTTTGTTTTCCACATAAAGTATTGGTTAAGGTTTTTTAAGAAAGCCCCCTTATTTTTTGAGTTCTTCGCACTACAAAAGTTTTTCTTATCATTATCCACAGTAATATAAATAAACTCTTTAAAAATAATCGTCTTATTTAAATATGAAACACGGGCTCATATACGGAAAACTGCTTGTTAAAACACCCCGATTTTATTAATGTCNTTTGTCTTTTAAAGCCATAATTTTTTGATTGAAACCCTATTAATTTTTTGGAAAAAAACATGAAAATTTCAACATCAAAAACTGAACTACAATTAGCGCTACAAAAACTATCAAAAGCGACCCCAGCCCGCTCTACCCTACCTATTTTAAGCAGTGTTCTTTTTAATGTTAAAGAAAGCGGTACCGTTTTAAGAACGACTGATTTAGAAATTACAATTATCGTAAANCTNCCCGTCAGCGTTGAATCTTCTGGTAGCGTTGCTCTTCCGCTTCAAACGCTGTTGGACATAACAAACGAACTTCCCAATGACGCCAGGATGACGCTTACAGCAGATGAAAACAACAAAATAACCATGGCTACAGATGCGGGTTCGTATGATATAATGGGTAAGCCGGCGGACGAATTTCCAGCAATTCCTGAAGTTGACAATAGAAAAGCGACGGGGGTGTCAGCAAAGACACTGAAAGATTTAATTTCGAAAACATCATTTGCAGTAAGTCGAGACGAATTAAAGCCCGCNCTAACTGGCGTTTTATTTCGCTTCGACGAAAAGGAGTTAACCGCGGTTGCAACCGACGGACATCGGCTAGTGAGGTACACAAGAAGAGATTATTCTGCAGATGAATTTTCAGGAGACGTAATTGTGCCCAGAAAATTTTTAAGCCTTTTGTTGGGTGTTTTGAGCGGCGACGACCCAATTAAAATGTGGATGGGAGACAATCACATAACAGCATCTATCGGGGACGACACATATTTTACAAGGATAATAGACGAAAGATTTCCCGATTTTGAAAGCGTCATTCCTAAAGATAACGATAAAGAATTTTCTGCAAACAAAGAGGAGCTATTGTCCGCCGTTCGGCGCGTATCTATTTTTTCGAACAAGTCGACACACCAGATTGCGCTCAGGCTTAATAAAGGAGAAACGCAGATAACGACAGAAGANCCAGAAAAAGCCTCAAAAGCCCAAGAAAAAATATTTGGTGAATTTAACGGCGAAGACCTGGCGATTGGGTATAATGCNCTTTATTTAAAAGACATCTTGTCGCACATAGANGATGAAAAAGTAACGATTAAACTTAAAACGCCCATAAGTGCGGCTCTTTTTTACCCAGGAACTCAAAAAGAAAACGGAAAACTAACAATGCTTCTTATGCCAATTCGTTTAAACGACTAGGGCNTGGTTTTTATATTAATAAAAACAAAACCNACANTCTTTATTTTCAGAAAAGCGCTNGGCAATGCCCGTTCATAGCATTCAAATGGTGTCCTTCAGAAATCATGAAAAATTAGAAATGGAATTTAGCNCCGGCATTAATGTTATTTGGGGGGAAAACGGGTCTGGCAAAACNGCGGTATTGGAAGCAATNCATCTTCTTTCAATTGGGAAAAGCTTTCGCACNAACAGAACGTCTGAAATTATAAAACACGAAAACGACACCTTTCGCGTGGAGGGTGTTTTTTTGTCGAAAACAAAAAAGAACAGCATTTTGTTTTCACAGGGGAAAGACANNCGGCGTAAAATAAAAATAAACGGATCAGACGTTGGAATAAAAGACCTTATAGGAAAAACCCCCGTTATAATACTGTCACCAGAAGAACAGCGCATAACAAAAGGAAGCCCCGGAAACCGGCGAAATTATTTTGATAAGCTTTACTCAACAACATCGGGAAATTATTTTGAAAACCTTTCTGGGTATTTTAGAGCNCTTAAACACAGAAACGCACTTCTAAAGGAGANAAAAAAAGCATCACACTTTGATCCGTGGGATGAAACGCTTGCGGAGTTTGGAGCGAAAGTTTGGAGGGAAAGGAAAGAAAAAAACAAAGACTTTATAGACTGCCTCTCAANGGTTTCGGCTTCTTACGGGGACGGCTCAATAACAATTTCACTGAAAACCGAAGATCGTGGGTTCAACAAAAACCAAATGTTGACAATGCTTAGGGGGGCACACCAAAAAGACTTAATAACAAAACAAACATCTGTTGGCCCCCACCGCGATAAAATAAACTTTTTATTTAATGACAAAAAACTAAGAACCTTTGGATCGCAGGGAGAACATAAAATAGCACTCGTAATCATAAAGCTTGCCGAATACCTGTTTATTAAGAAAAAAACCGGCGCATCCCCAACTCTTTTGTTGGATGATTTGTTTGCAAAGCTTGATTTAAAAAGAAGCGACGCGGTGTTTGAGTTGCTTAAGAAAAAGACACAAACAATAATCACAAACACAGATCTTTTCAACCTTAAAAATCACGGCATTGACCTTGGCGCCACAGAGAACCAAAGTTTTCACCTGGAAAGATAGTGGAAAAACTAAAGACATCAATTGGCGCATTTTTAAAAAGCGCGGGACTAGAAAAAGGCGTAAAACAAAACAACGCAATTTTAATTTGGGATGGGGTTGTTGGAACAACAATAGCCGAAAAGACTAGCCCGGAAAAAGTGGAACACGGCGTTCTAACAATAAAAACTGAAAACGCATCTTGGAGACAAGAGCTTTTGTTTAAAAAGAGCGAAATAATCAAAAAGCTAAACCAAGAGCTTGGACAAAAAACGATAAGGGAAATAAAATTTATATGACGGAACAACAAGCCACGGCGGGCTATAGCGCAGAAAACATCAAAGTATTAGAGGGGCTTGAGGCGGTGCGGAAAAGACCTGCGATGTATATCGGAGACGTAGGCAAGCGCGGGCTTCACCACCTTGTTTACGAAGTGGTAGACAATTCGATAGACGAGGCGATGGCCGGGCACTGCACAAGGATCATCGTTGTTTTTAATCCGGATGGATCGGTTAGCGTTGAAGACAATGGCCGCGGAATTCCAGTAGATATGCACAAAGAAGAAAACCGGCCAGCGGTTGAAGTTGTCATGACAGTTCTTCATGCCGGCGGGAAGTTTGACAAAGGATCTTATAAGGTTTCGGGGGGGCTCCACGGCGTTGGGGTCTCGGTTGTAAACGCCCTGTCGGAGTGGTTGTGGGTAGAGGTTAAGCGGGACGGAAAGGTTCACAGACAAGATTACAAAAGAGGAGACCCACACAACAAATTAAAAGTAACGGGCGCCGCAAAAAAAACAGGAACAACTGTTTGTTTTTTCCCAGACAATACGATTTTTAATACAACAGTCTTTGAATATAGCATTGTAGCCGAGCGCCTTCGGGAGTTGGCCTACCTAAACAGTGGCCTCGAAATTATACTAAAAGACGAAAGAAACGAAAACGGCGAAACAGACACCTTCAACTTTAAAGGAGGTTTAAGCGATTTCGTTAAATACCTAGACGAACACAACAGCCCTCTTCATAACAAAATTATCACGGTAAACAAAGAAGACGTCGAAGCCCCCGTTCAGGTGGCCATGCGCTACGGCAATACTTATAACGACAACATCTTGACTTTTGTAAACAACATTAACACCATTGAAGGCGGCACACACCTGTCGGGGTTTCGCTCTGCCCTAACGCGGGCCATGAACAACCACGCAACAAAAAACAACCTGATAAAGGCAAAAAAGAATGAAAAAATAACACTTTCTGGAGAAGATTTTCGAGAAGGACTAACCGCCATAATTAGCGTAAGGGTTGCGGAGCCACAGTTTGAAGGCCAAACAAAAACAAAACTTGGAAACGGAGAAGTAAAAGGCATTGTGGATAGGGCTGTGTACGAAGGAATTTTAGACTTTTTAGAACAAAACCCATCCATTGGCCGCCGGGTTATTGAAAAAGCCCTTTTGGCCGCCAGGAGTAGAAGTGCGGCGAGAAAAGCCCGGGAATTGATCCGGAGAAAAAGCGCACTGGGGGGCTCATCTCTTCCTGGAAAACTATCAGACTGTTCCAATAGAGATCCCGTGTTCTGTGAGCTTTATTTGGTTGAGGGTGATTCTGCGGGCGGCTCGGCAAAACAAGGCCGAGACAGAAGAACCCAGGCAATTTTACCCCTGAGAGGTAAGGTTATTAATGCCGAAAAAGCAAGGATTGATAAGCTTCTTTCAAACAACGAAATACAATCAATGATAACAGCTCTTGGGGCTGGTTTTGGTGGTTCAGAAGAAGAATTGGGCGAAAAAGCGGCCGGAGACTTAGAGATTGAAAAACTAAGATATCACAAGATAATCATTATGACAGATGCGGATGTGGACGGCTCCCACATCCGAACGCTGCTGTTAACTTTTTTCTACCGGAAAATGAGAGAAGTAATAGATGGTGGATATTTATATTTAGCTCTGCCGCCGCTATTTCGCATATCTCAGGGAAAAAAAGAGTCATATGCTTACGACGAAAACGAGCGTGTATTATTAACAGAAAGAATGAAAAAAGACAACAAAAACACAAAGGTCTCTATCCAGAGATATAAAGGGCTGGGCGAAATGAACCCAGGTCAGCTTTGGGAAACAACAATGGACCCGGAGCGCAGAACGCTGATGCAGGTGACGGTAGAAAGCGCCGGAGAGGCGGCGGAAACATTTCAAAATCTCATGGGAAGCGACGTTGAAGCGCGCAGAACGTTCATTGAGAAAAACGCTAAATTTGTCGTCAATCTTGATGTTTAAAAAATAGGAAACACTTATGGGCGATTTTAATCGAGACAACATTCTTCCACGCGACATTGTGGACGAAATGAAGGAAAGCTATCTTAACTATTCCATGTCGGTAATTGTGTCTAGAGCACTACCAGATGTGAGAGACGGTTTAAAACCCGTTCACCGTAGAATACTTTTTGGTATGAGCGAGTTGGGGTCTAGCTGGAACCGCCCATACAAAAAATGTGCTCGCGTTGTAGGTGACGTCCTTGGAAAATATCACCCACACGGAGACAGCTCGGTCTACGATGCGCTTGTTAGAATGGCACAAACGTTCTCTATGCGGTATGAGCTGGTAGACGGGCAGGGAAACTTTGGTTCTATTGATGGTGACAATGCCGCGGCTATGCGTTATACCGAATCTCGAATGACAAAAATCTCAAGCGAGATGCTAAAAGATCTGGACAAAGAGACGGTGGAGTGGGGACTAAACTTTGACGAAACATTAAAAGAACCAACCGTTCTCCCATCGGCGGTGCCGACACTGTTGGTGAACGGCTCAGAGGGAATTGCGGTTGGGATGGCGACAAAAATCCCACCACACAACCTTACGGAGGTTGTAAACGGTTTAATTGCCCTAATTGAAAACAAAGACATTTCCACAGAAGAAATAATGACTCACATTAAAGGGCCGGATTTTCCAACAGCTGGACTTATAATGGGAATGGATGGACTAAAAAGCGCATATGAAACAGGGCGTGGAAAAATAAAAATGCGCGCAAGGGCCCATATTGAAACAAACAAATCGGGCAGAAACAGCATTGTAATTACTGAAGTGGCCTACCAAACAAACAAGGCAAACTTAGTCGAAAAAATCGCTGATTTAGTCCGAGANAAAAAGGTGGTTGGAATCTCNGACCTTCGAGACGAATCAGATAAAGATGGNATTCGCGTAGTGATTGAAACAAAAAGAGATGCGGTTCCCGAGGTAATTTTGAATCAACTGTACAAACACACACAGCTTCAAGACACTTTCGGCATCATTCTTTTNGCGCTTGTGGGGGGTGTNCCGAAAATAATGCCCCTAAAAGAAATTTTGANCCACTTTATAGATTTTCGCCATGAGGTTGTTGTTCGTCGCACACAGTTTGAGCTAAAAGAAGCAGAAGCCAGAGCACATATTCTCGAAGGGTTAAAAACAGCCTTAGACAATATTGATGAGGTTATAAAGGTTATCCGCGGCAGCAAAAACCCAACACAAGCCAAAGAAGGCCTAATGAACAGTTTCGGCTTATCAGAAATTCAATCCCAGGCCATTCTGGAAATGAGACTACAAAAACTAACAGGGCTTGAAGTAGAAAAGGTTGTGGCTGAATATAAAGAGTTGATTAAAATTATTTCAAACCTAAGGGGAATTCTTGAAAGCGAAACACAGCGAATGGATATTATAAAAAAAGAGCTTTCAGATATTCGCGAATTATATGGAGACGAAAGAAGAACTGAAATAATTCAGGTTGATATGGACTTTTCCATGGAAGACTTGATTGCCGAAGAAGAGGTTGTATTAACCATCACCCACCAGGGCTATATAAAGCGAACCGCGCTAAACACCTACCGGACCCAGCGACGCGGCGGGCGCGGCATTCAAGGNGCNATGAGCAAAGACGAGGACTTTGTTGAACACCTGTTNATTGCAAATACGCACAACTATATGCTCTTTTTTACAGATAAGGGTAAGTGTTTCTGGCTAAAGGTTTATGATATTCCACAAGGCGGTCGCGCAACCCGAGGTCGCGCGGTGGTGAACCTAATTGGATGTGAGCCGGGAGAAAAAGTAAAAGCGTTTGTTAGCGTGAAAGAATTTGATGAGGATCATTATATTGTCATGGCCACCAAAAACGGCATTGTAAAAAAGACCGTTTTGTCTGCTTATGGAAACCCTAGAAAAGGNGGTATTTATGCCATCGAAATCCGGGAGGGTGATGAGCTTATAGAAGCAAGAATCACCAATGGTGAGTACGATATTCTATTGGGAACCCACGAAGGAAAGTCAATCAGATTTTCCGAGAAAAACATTAGACCAAGCGGCAGAAAAACCATGGGCGTAATAGGCATTAGGCTAGGATCAGCCCAAGATCGCGTGATCGGAATGCTTGTGGTGAGAAGGGAGGGGACGATATTGGTAGCAACAGAAAAAGGAATGGGGAAAAGAACAGAGGTAATACAATATCGTACACAAACACGCGGCGGCAAAGGCGTTATGACAATGCGGTGTACAGACAAAACCGGAAAAATGGTAAAAATAATGGAAGTAGTCGATTCAGACGATTTAATTGTTATAACAGATTCTGGTGTTTTAATGCGGCAATCCGTTGGGGCGATTAGAACCATTGGTCGCGTGACCCAAGGGGTAAGGTTAGTAAAGCTAGACGAAGGTGCGAGCATATCGTCTATAACTCGGGTTATTAGCGAAGAGGTAAAAACAGACGAAGAGCCAAAAGACAACCAGCTTTCTTTTGAAGATGTTGGGACAAACAACAAGGATGCATGAGCTTAATAAACGCGATAGAAAGAATTCAACATAAAATTGAATCGGCACAAAAACGGGGTGGCTACAGCCACCCCGTTCAGTTTATAGCTGTTACAAAAACACACCCGTTTTCTCTCATTCAAAAATGCTACGAAGCGGGTATAGAAGCTATTGGGGAAAACAGAATACAGGAAGCAACCGAAAAATTTGAATCATTTGAACTTATGCCGGCACTAACAAAACGGTTTATTGGACACCTCCAAACCAATAAAATTAACAACTGTCTGGAGCTGTTTGACACAATAGACTCTGTAGACTCTATTCGGCTAGCTCAAAAAATAAGNTCAAGGGNAAAGGCCTTAAACAAAACCCTCCCCACACTATTGGAGGTGAACACGAGCGGAGAAGCACAAAAANACGGATTTACGCCCAAACAAAGAAATGAAATACTTTCTTGTTTAGAAGAACCAAACNTTAGNGTTACGGGGNTGATGACAGTTGGCCCAAGAACAAAGAACNAAAAACAGATAAGAAAAGCCTTTGTTGAACTAAGAAACCTTCGGGATTCAATAAACCAAGAGCNGGGGAATGCGGCGCTCAAAGACCTTTCGATGGGCATGAGCGGCGACTATGAAATAGCGGCAGAAGAAGGATCAACGATGGTTCGGATTGGTACAGCGCTGTTTGGAAAAAGATGAAAAAANCCANNACCGACCACAGNAAGNCGANANAGAAAGCAATAAAATGAAAAGACACNTAATATTAACANGCATAGCTATTTTAGTAGCCTGTTNTGGANCAAANACAAAAAAAGNAATTGCCACCNTTGAGNCAAAAAACGGAAGCAGCGTTTNTGGTNCTATCGTTTTTTTTGAAGAAAGGGGCGNGGTTAAAATAAAAGCGGACATCTCCGGACTTGGGGAAGGCCCGGTAGCTATTCACCTTCACGCTATTGGAGACTGTGGTTCTGAGGANGGTAAGTCAGCGGGGGGGCATTGGAACCCTACAAACGAAAACCACGGAAAATGGGGAACANCACCTTTTCATAGTGGCGACATNGGCAANATACAAATAGATGNAAACGGAAAAGGAAAACTNACCNTCGNGGATCAATATGGTCGCTGGTCTATTGGCGGTTCTCCAAACACAAATNTTATAGGAAAGGCCATTGTTGTACATGTGGGGGAAGACGACATGTCTTCCCAGCCCTCGGGGGCTGCCGGCGCAAGAATTGGGTGTGGGGTGATTAAAAAAAAGGACTAAACGTTCTTTAATTCCNCAGCGATTTCCGCACCAAGCTTAACGTTGCTTAGCGCCAAGGCAATGTTGGTTTTTAGGCTTTCACCTTTGGATTCTTTAAAAATCTCATGGAGNAGAAAGGGTGTTAATTTTTTNCCAGAAACCTCCAATTTTTTTGCGCGGCGAAGAGCGTTTTCAANATAACCAGAGACAACTTTATTGCNAATCTCGTTTTCTTTCGGGGGCGGGTTAACCACGAGCATGCCTGAAGAAAATCCAAGCGAGCGGTGTTTTATAAATCCNTTTGCTAATAATTTAATATCGTNAAANTTATGGTCAATTTTTATCCCACTTTTTCGGGAATAAAAAGCGGGGAAGTCATTTGTTTTATATCCAACAACGGGGACAGAAAGAGACTCGAGACGNTCAACNGTTTTTGGAATATCTAATATAGCTTTGGCGCCGGCGGAAACAACAAGAACGGNGGTCCGGCTTAATTCNNGTAGATCTTGGGAGACATCTNATGTTGTTTTCCACCCCCGATGCACGCCGCCAATTCCNCCGGTGGAAAAAACATCAATACCCACACNATGGGCGACTCTCATGGTNGACGAAACGGTTGTTGCGCCGGAAGCACCNCTTGCCAATACAAACGGGATATCTCTNACAGANGTTTTTTGNANATNTTTTCCANCGGNAATGCGGNTAAGCTGGGTTTCGTTTAAACCAACNCAAANTTTACNNTTGAGAATTGCAATAATTGCGGGNAAANCNCCAGCTTNCCGAACCANTNGTTGGGCATCTAAAGCAAATTCCACATTTTGGGGATAGGGCATCCCGTGGGCGAGAATAGTAGATTCCATTGCCAAGATTGGCTTCCGGAGGTATAGNGCTTCTCGGATTTCCGGGGCGACCGAATAAGAGGATAAATCCATGTCAAAAATTAACACACTATTGTTATTAATTTTTGCCGATTTATATTTGAAGAACAAAGGGAAACATGAAAANATCACCACCNAAAGCATTTGGCCNTTCTTTGCGCACAGCGCCCANNGAGAACCAANGCTATATCGCAATAATTGTTGATCTAAAATCCAGATTNANNATGAAAGACGAAGAGCACGCTTTAGAGCTATCTAAANTTTTTTGAACGCCCTACAAAACCNATCTTGTTTCTATAAAAAAGTGTAATTTCGGGGTCTTCCCTTAATAGATAATTTGAGAAATGGCGGAAAATTATAAAGATATAGATTTGCTCGAAACCAAAGAGTGGATCGAATCCATTGAAGACGCTCTTGAGGAACACGGCTATGAGCGCACTAGGTTTCTTTTAGAAACCCTTATTGATTATGCTCAATCAAAAGGCGCGCGCTTGCCCTTTAATGCAAGCACCCCATTTGTAAACACAATATTGCCGGGAAAACAGCCGG
>PAXB01000024.1 GCA_002715035.1 Fidelibacterota bacterium | reverse complement strand
ATAACACTGAAACATTAAACAAGACTACTGCAAAAACCATCACTGTGATCGCAACCATCATATTCATTATCATTTTCTGGTTTTGCTTTTCTCGAATTGATGTAATTAATTTTCTTTGCCACTGAGTCGTTAATGTAACAACCACTGCAGCGCTCGAGCACACCAGTGTATTATACAACGCACGGATGTAAGAATAAGGATGGTCTGGATTCATTTCAATGCCATGATCAAAGGGAGCAATCAAGATTCCAGGATATCTTGCACCCAAAATCATGAGTGCCACACCACCAACAAATGTCGTAATTACCGCTGCAGGTGTAAATCGTTTCCAAAACACACCTAAGAAAATCCCTACCACAAGCGGCGGTGTCAATGTTGAATGGAAATAGCCATGTGCTTCATACACAGTAGGGAAGTTTTTAAAGGCAAGCACTGCCAAAACGCCNAGGGCTGTTACACCNATNGATGCATAACGGGCAGCCAGCAATTCTTTTCTGTCTCTTTCAATNTCTGACATGACATTNCTCTTAAAAAACTGCTGGACCGGCCTATAAACATCATTGATGAAAATGGCNGCNGTNGCATTAATTAANGTATCTACTGTACTCATTAACGCGGCTGTCAAAGCGGCCATAATGAATCCGAACATGCCGGGGCTTGCAATGATATTGGCAACNACCACAAANATTTNATCCGGTGANACAGACGGNCTNANNATATCAGGNCTNACNACNGAGATGGCTTTCCCNATCCANCCTGCNTTCCCCACAACNATGGCTGATATGGGTAAAACAAACAAGATATTCACNGCNGCNGCCTTCCGGCCNTCATNCACATTTTTACATGCCATNAAACGCATGATTAATCCCTGGTTCATAAANAAAAAACCAATGGATCCCGCAATGGCNTCNTGCCAAAAAATACCGACAAAATTAAAGTTNGCNGGCTGATTNAAATCNGCNAANGGCANNTTCCANTCNGTGGGNAANAGATTCCANAACANATCAAANCCACCCANATANNTNATNCCNAAAAAGAANAAAAGGAATCCNGCAAANAGAAGNATAAATCCCTGNANNAGATCCGTGAATATCACAGCGGTCTGTCCGCCAAAAGTAATGTAAACGCCCGTAATAACCGCAATGACGATAATAGCGCCCATGAGGGTGATAGGCAATGTCATNCCTAATACCGTAAAAGCTTCTGGTAACATGGGAATGACTGCCTTCCCCAGCGTCAGAAATCCAATCCCAATATATCCAATCATGTAAAGCAGCAAGAGAATGGTTGCAAGAAATCGGGCTGAAGGACTAAACCGTTTTTCGAAATATTCAGGTATGGATCGTATCTTGGAATAAACGATAATGGGAAGCCATCCGAACATAAAAAACGGAATGAAAAACCAATCATTCAANTAGGTCATTGANGAAGANATACCNTGNTCAAACCCNTTNGCAGAATACTTNACNAAACTATGNCTCCCGACNCCNGTNGCTACAATNGACATGGTNATTAACCACCAGGAAAATCTNCGTCCACCAAAAAAGAAATCGGATGTATTNTTTGTATATCGGCCGAAATAACTGCCNAAAAGCATGATGGCNATAAAATAGANNACCATGACAATCCAATCCGTCGTGGTTCCAATACTATGNAATGTCTGNATTATACTTCCNTAATCTTTCTTAGCTTCAACGTTACAATGATAAAAACCACCACCATTCCAAGTAAAACAATGGGTACTGTATACGCAGAAATAATATCTAATGCTGCCCATGTCATTAATGCATGCATCATGAGATACCAAACAAAACCAAAAAGAAGAACCCACATCCATTTTTTATGGGCCTTGCGGCTTAAATCAAAAGAACCTGATTTAATGGTTATAATAATACCAAATACAAAAAGAATCCCTCCAAGTCCATAAAGATAGATAAAGGGTAGCCAGGTATGCGTAAAGTTCATTTATTTATTTCCGTTTATCAAATTCAGGTTTGAGTTTATCGTATGTTTCAAACAGTCCATCAACCATGACTTTTGTATGGCCAAAGACGGGCATGAAATTAGTATCTCCCACCCATCTGGGCACCACATGAAAATGAATATGATCCGCAATCCCCGCACCGCCAGAAACACCAATATTTGCACCGAAATTAAATCCTTGGGCCTGCATCGTTTTTCTAAATATTGCCATTGCAATATCAGCCAGTGCCATGATTTCGCTCATGCATTCATTACTTAACGATTCCGTTGTTTCCACATGGTCGTAGGGACAAACCATGATATGCCCATTATTGTATGGATAAAGATTCATGAGGACAAAAGCGTTCTTACCNCGATGAAGAACCAAATTATCTCGATCATTTTCCGACCCACATTTGATACAAAAAACACAACCCTCATCTTTGTCTCTTTTCGCACGAATATATTCCATCCGCCACGGAGCCCAGAGTTTATTCATGGTTTGGTGATTAGTGAGTTGTAATTCAATCTTCTTCCTGAGCTGCTTTCGCGCTTGCGGTTACTTTCGCTTCCATATCTCTGGGTACTTCTTCATAATGGCTTAATGCTTCCGAATGAATACCGCGGCCGCCAGTGAGTGATCTTAATGTTGTGGAATAATGATACATCTCCGATTGCGGCACTTGTGCTTTAATCTGCTGAAATGCACCCTCAGAACCCATACCCATAATTTTTCCACGACGGCTGGAAATATCTCCCATTACATCACCCATATAATCTTCAGGAATTTTAATTTCCACATTGAGTACCGGTTCAAGCAAACAAGGATTGGCCCCCATAAAGGCTTCTCTAAACGCTTGTTTCCCTGCCATTTGAAAAGCAATATCTTTAGAATCAACTGGATGTTGTTTTCCGTCGTAAAAATCAACTTTTAAATCCACCACACGGTAACCTGCCAAAACCCCATCCGTGCATGCAGCATTGACACCTTTTTCAACGGAGGGGACAAAAACGCGATCCACACTTTGTCCCACCAAAGATTGGGTGAATTCAACTCCTTCACCACGGGATTTAGGCTCAATCCTCATCCAAACTTCTGCAAATTGCCCTGCACCGCCACTTTGCTTTTTATGTCTATATTTTGATGAACCGTTTGCCCGGATTGTTTCCCGATAGGGGATTCGGGGTCTGAATGATTCTACATCCACATTAAAACGGCGCTTTAGGCGATCAATGGACACTTGAAGATGCAATTCACCCTGACCGGATAACACGGTTTGCCGCAATTCAGAATCCACATTGTACACAAAAGTGGCATCTTCTTCGTGTATGGTAGCTAATCCGGTGGCAATTTTTTCTTCATCCCCTTTCGCTTTCGATCGAATCCCAAGATGAATATTCGAATTCGGTAATTTAACCGATGAAATTTTTACCTTATTATTCTGACCCGTTAAGGTATTGCCCGTATGGGTATCCTTCAGTTTAACTACTGAACCGATATCCCCGGCATATAGGTTGGAAACACTGGTTCTGGTTTTTCCATTCATTAAAAACATTTGTCCAAACCGTTCCGACCTACCGCGGGATGTATTATACAAATCCATGCCCGTTGTAATCGTACCTGAATAGACTCGGAAAAAAGAAAGATCACCAACATGAGCTTCGCTTATCGTTTTAAATATATGTACCACAGGGTTACTTCCATCCAAAGCAATATCTACCGCTTCTCCTGAGTTTGCATCTTCTCCTTTTATCTTCGCCCGATCCACAGGAGAAGATCCATACTTTGCCATGAAATCCATAACGCGGGCTACGCCGATATTTTGCGTTGCCGCCGTACAAAATAAGGGGATAAATACTTGATTCTGAATAGCCTGATGTAATCCGTGACGCATTTCCTCCTCAGATAAATTCCCCTGTTCAAAGAATTTTTCCAATAATGAATCATCAGACTCCGCTACATACTCAATCAACTCCTGATGTAATTCTTGCACCCGGTCATTCCACTCTTCCGGTAAATCCGCTTCTGTATATTGACCGCTTCCATCGGTCTTGTATGTTATGAGTTCACTACGCAATACATCAATAATTTGATTAAATCCGGGTCCCGAATTTACTGGGAGCTGCATGGGAAATACATTTCCGCCAAAGTGATCTTTGGCCTGCTGGATAATCTCGTCAAACTTTGTATGTTCCCGATCCAATCCATTCACTACAATCATTTTAGGCAAGCCATAATCGTTGGCGTAATTCCAAACCTGTTCAGTCCCGACTTCGATTCCATTCACCGCATGAACCACCACCACTGCTAAATCAACAACGGCTAATGATGATATTGATTCACCAATAAAATCGAGATAGCCCGGTGTATCAATCATATTAAATTTTGTGTTCATCCATTCTAAATGAAGCGGCGAAGAATGAATAGAGATTTGCCGATCGTGCTCATCATGGTGATAATCTGATATGGTAGAACCCCCTTCGATGGATCCAATACGATTGATTTCACCTCCATTTGAAAGCATGGATTCAGAAAGGATTGTTTTCCCTGAAGCTCCATGCCCAACAATGGCAAAGTTCCGAATATCTTTTGCTGCGTATTCTTTCATATTAAATATCCTTCAATATTATAAAGTTAATTTTTATGTTTCTCTACCTCGGACAAAGGATGGAGGCCTGAAGTGTACTGACGACTGAGGATTTATTTCAAGGACTTTTAGAATAAAGTAATTAGAAAATATCCTGTTGGATATCTTCCATATAAGCTCGGAGGATGGGCTGGACAAATATATTATTCGTATTCAATTTTCCGAATTCTTTTGCCAGTATATTTAGTCGCTGATCAATCGGTTTTATTTTATTGAGCACAATGTAGGTTTCTTCATTTACTGAACATAACCCACCCTGAAAATCTCCTTTTCCCTGGACAATATTTATCCGCATTTTCTCTGCCAACTCTTCAAAAAGGGTCAACATTTTTTCTGCTTTCATCTTTGCCATGGATTACAAAAGATCGTTTCGTTTATTTTTTTCAAGATAATGAACCAGCGCTTTTACATCCTCCACTTTATCCCTCGGGACGACCAGGGTCGCATCTTTCGTATTCACTACCACTAAATTATCGGCACCGATAACCGCCGTAAAATGGCCATTAGATTGAATTAAATTATTGTGTCCATCAATAACCACACCCTCGCCCCGAATTACATTTTTACCTTTGGACTTTGGAGATACGTCATATACTGCTTCCCATGAACCAAGATCGCTCCATTCAAATTCTGCTTTCACCACATAAATGTTATTGGCATTTTCCATGAGACCATAATCAACAGACTCGGGATCAATATTATTCCACAAACGGGTAAAATCTTGCTTTTGGATGATCCGTTTTTCAATTTTTCTTAACTGATTACTTAGGTCCGGCATATGTGCTTCAATTTGTTCAAAAAATGTAGATGTTTTCCAGATAAACATGCCGCCATTCCATAAAAAATCACCACTTTTTAAAAATCGAATTGCTAATTTTTTGTGAGGTTTTTCCGCAAAAGTTTTAACGCTGTAACCATTCAAATGATCTTCCGGACTATTCGGATCATATTGGATATACCCATATGCAGTTGAAGGAAAAGTAGGATTGATTCCAATGGTTACTAATGATCCATTCTTAGTGGCCAGTTGAATAGCAGACCGAACGGTTCTTGCAAATTTTTGGTAGCCTACAATAAGATGATCTGCTGGAAAGACGCCCATCACTGCATCTTGTCGTATATTTTTAATATGGAGTGCAGCCAGGCCGATGGCCGGTGCTGTATTTTTTCCGCTGGGTTCCACAATGATATTATTTGGTTTGATTCCCGAAATCAATTTTCGAATTTTAGGCGCCAAATCTTCTCCCGTTACAATGAAGATATCTTCAACATTTTTCATCTTTTTCAGACGATCAACCGTCATTTGAAGCATGGATGTATCACCCACAATATTCAATAGCTGTTTTGGGTTTTCTATACGGCTGGATGGCCAAAACCGCGTGCCGCGCCCTCCCGCCATTATGACACAATACATCNGGCTTTATTGCCTTTCTTCCTGGATCAGACCCACATCAATATCCCAATTGGCACGTATATCAAAAGTATCCGGGTGTATATAAAACCATTCACTAGGTTGGAAGGGCAAAACGGACCCAAAGGAGAACTCCCCATTCTGATCTCGGTCAAAAATAATCATCAAACGATATGGACCTTCCGGTATGTTTTTAAAGTGAAATTGAAGATTAGAATCTACGGAAGAATGAAAAATTTCGGGCTCTTTTTTCAACGTACTAAGTTCAATCAAAGGTTGGATTCCCTCATTTACAATCAGCCCACTCAAACCACCATACCCTAATTTCTTCTCTGAATTAAACCGAATATAAGTGACAGAATCTTTGAGAGATTTTCCTTCAATCGGTGTCAATTTATCCGCAAATACCATCAATTGGTACTTAGTCTTTTCCTGCCAACCCATCGGTGGGAGAAAGTCAATTTCCGTGGGATTAATCCAATCGACTCCCACAACAACCGTATCCGTATCGGCGACCAAAAAGAATGCGCTATCAGTAATGACCATAATGGGTTTCGAAAATACAATGGGAATGGTAGGTCCTCCATCTTTTTCCAACCGAATGGTAACCGTACTTTCCGGCTGAGTTTGTTTTACATGGGTTGTGTCCATTTTACCCGGAACGCGAAAATTGATTTTTGCATGGTTGAGAAGGGAGTCTTTCCCGGATATAACTGATTCTATATTTAATATAGCTTTCCCTACATTGAGCGTATCGGACGCAATGAGTAGAAACCGCTTCTTGTCTTGTTCATCCTGATAAAAATCAAGAGAATGGACTCCTTCTTTTGAATCAAGTATATTTAACCCCTGGAAGGTTATATCATTTAATTCCTGGTTAAAGTACATCCATCCCCATCGTTTACCCAACCATTCTCCATGGGTCATTTTTAATGGCGGATTCTCTCGTTTTGGTCTGAGGTAAATCCCTTCAATTGTCTGGTTTTTTGCCAATGAGTACACTTTTTTGGAACTGACGCCATAGGCCATCCTTTCAGGAACAAGTATGGCTCCGGCAGCACTTCGTTCGATTCCCAGCATCACATAGTCTCCCGGGGCCAAATACTTGAAATTGAAAAATCCATCATCATCTGCTTCAGACACATACAGTGGTTCCGTAAAAAATATGGAATCTTCAAATTCTTTTTCCAACTTCCATAAATGAACCCCATAGCCATCTTCCCCATATACCCGTCCAGAAATGATACCCTCATCAATGATTTCCCCAGTGCTAAATGCGATTTGAATGGATTGATCCAAGGCCACACTACGTTCATCCTTTAAATTTCGATTGATGGTGATCACATAAGTTTGGTCCGGTAATAAACCTTCCGGAAAGTTGATGATGAGTTCATCATCGGCATATTTAATTACCGCTGGAAAATCAAGACGGGGAGAAATTTTAACGGCATTTTTAATTGATTTTTCACTAATATATTCAGAAAACTTTATGGATACTTTTCCTCCTTTAAAATGAAGACTGCCCGCTTCTGGTATGGCGGAAATAAATTGGGGCGGCGTTTCATCTTTTGGGCCACCGTCCGGAGGCGCTACCGCCGCACAGGTATAGAACATCAACGCAACCATCCATAGTGCAATGAAGATCATGAGTTTTTTTAGAATTATTGGTCGAGTCAAATCAATTAATATTTTATTCAGGTGGTACTAAATTTACTGGTATTTCTATTTGATATGTCATTTGAGTTTCTGAAATATTTGTGGTAATACACCACACGCGAACCCCTGCCTTTTGTGCATCATAAAGTGCCTGGGAAAATTTTGGATCCCTATCCCACATGGGTTCAAACCGATTGGCATCCGGACGCTGACAGACAAACAAAATTCCGGCACCCTTACCTTTTTGTACTAAATCGGCTAATGCATTGGCGTGGCGAGTACCCCGCTCCGTAACTGCATCAGGGAACTTCGCCAGCTCATCTTCGACAAATGTAACTGATTTTACTTCCAAATAGAATGGGATTTCATTTTTATCCTGTAACAAAAAATCAAACCGATGGTTCCCATGGGTTATTTCCGGCCGGATTAATTGGTAATCATTAAACATGGGCAAACTGCCATTCTGAAGTGATTCCAATACAAATCGATTTGGTAATGCCGAAACCAAAGATATCAATTGGCCTTCATGACGAACCATAACAGTGGAAAATTTTGTTTTCCGCTCCGAGCCTTTTGGCGCTGGCCGTAAAAGAAGTTCAGTGCCGGGAATGAGCAATTCTTTCAATCGGCCCGGATCCGGTAGATGGGAACGAACGATTTGACCGTCAACCGCTACCATAGTGATGAAACGATTCGGTCGGTCAACGAATTTTCCCGAAACCAATGGCCCTTCTATTTTCAAATAATATATCCGGAATTCATAAGGTAGAAATTAGAGGATAAAAAACAATCTTCTTATTCATTATCTGATTGCAGGATTATATTTTGTTATTATAATTATTTACAATATTTTCTTCTGTATTTATCGTAGTTATACGAATAATCTTATGCAATTAGACCATACTGACAAAGACATCCTGAATGAACTTCAATCCAATGCCCGGATTACCAATGCTGAATTGGCAAAACGGGTGCATCTATCAGCTTCCAGTACATTAGAACGGGTAAAAAAACTGGAATCCAGTGGGTTAATCGATAGCTATGTCACTTTATTGAATGCGGGCTTAGCTGGCTTTACCTGCTTTACATTTGTGGAAGTTACGCTTACCCGCCATGGCGAAACGCCCGTGGAAGATTTTTTTAAATCCATCTACGGTATCGATGAAGTGTTAGAATGCCACCATATTACCGGCGAAGGTGATTTCCTTCTCAAAATCGCCACAAAAGATATCCCCCATTATGACACATTAATCCTCCATGGCCTTTCGGCTCTGCCCAATGTACAGCATTTAAAAACATCTGTTGTCCTTTCCACGTTTAAAAACCAGACGCGATTGCCTATTTAATGCCCCTCGTTCCATCCTACATTCAAAATTTAGCAAATTACGTGCCCGGCAAAACCATTAAAGAAGTCCAGCGTGAATTGGGTCTGGATCATGTGGATAAAATGGCGTCTAACGAAAATTCTCTCGGACCATCACCCAAAGCTATTGAAGCCATGGCTAAAACTTTATCAGGCCTTCATCGCTACCCTGATGTTTCCGGATATGAATTGCGGACAAAACTCGCCAGACGCTACAATATAAATATGGATAATGTGATTCTGGGGGGCGGCAGTGAAGGGATTATGTCCACCATTATGCGTACTTTTTTGCTTAGTGATGATGAAATTGTCTCCACGGCCAATTCATTTATCGGATTCCGCGTATTAGCAAATGCATCGGGTAGAAAAGTCCATTGGGTTCCCATGAAAAATTATCGTTATGATTTAGAAGCCATGGCGGAAAAAGTCACGGATTATACCAAAATTATATATATCGCCAATCCCGACAACCCCATGGGAACCTACATCACACGGAAAGAATTTGAAGAATTTTATGTCCACATCCCTGAGCGCGTGCTTATTATATTGGATGAAGCTTATTACGAATTTGCCCAGTCTCGAGATGACTATCCCGACTCCATGACTTATCGCTACGACAATATCATTACACTGCGTACCTTTTCTAAAGCCTATGGCTTGGCGGGCTTACGAATCGGGTACGGCTTCGCTCATGATGAACTTATCCGAAATTTAATGAAGGTGAAAGAACCCTTTTCCCCCTCACTTATCGCCCACACCGCCGGATCCGCAGCCATGGATGATTCCGCATTTCTGGAAAAAACATTGACCATTAACGAGACTGGATACACATTTTTACAAAAAGAATTGACTTCTCTGGGAATTGAAACAGTGCCATCCGTGGCTAATTTTATCACGTCTATCTGGGAAACGAATACGCAGGCATTAGATATTACCCAATCCCTATTAAAAAAAGGTGTCATTGTAAGAAATTTGAAGGCTTTCGGCTGGCCCAACTGCATCCGGATATCCATTGGAACCGCTGATGAAAATGGGCGATTTATTGATGCTTTAAAATCCATCTTATCAAACTGAGGTGATGATGAACAGTTATAAAATTAATGCATTTGACCATTGTGAACTCTATGTGAGTAACGCAAAACAGGCAGCACATTATTACCGCAGTTGTCTTGGGTTCCAGCCCATTGCTTATCAGGGCCTTGAAACAGGCAGTCGTGAAAAGGTCAGTTATGTCATGAAACAAAACCAGGTACGCTTCGTACTCAGTTCTCCCTTGGTTCCCGGCACAGAAATGGGCCATCATATCGACAAACATGGCGACGGTGTAAAGGATGTTTCATTTGCAGTGGATCATGCAGAAAATGCATGGAAGGAGACCACTGAACGGGGGGCTGAAAGTGTCAGTGAACCGAAGTTAATCGAAGATGAAAAAGGGGAAGCGATTGTAGCCACCATTAAAACTTATGGCGACACTACCCATACCTTTGTGGAGCGCAATAATTATAAGGGTGTCTTTTTGCCCGGTTATCAAGTCATGGATGTAGATATGGTTGCGGATCCTGTTGGCATCGTCCATATTGATCATGTGGTGGGCAACCAGCCCGATGGCGCCATGCAGCCCGTTTGTGATTTTTATGAAAAGATTTTTGGCTGGCATCGATTCTGGTCCGTGGATGATAAAGATGTTTCCACTGATTATACTTCACTCCGTTCCATTGTAATGGCCAATGAAAATGAAAAAATTAAAATGCCCATTAATGAACCCGCAGATGGTTTAAAAAAATCCCAGATCCAGGAATTTGTGGAATTTTATGAGGGAGCAGGGATTCAGCATATTGCCATGTCGTCACGGGATATTATCAAAACAGTTAAAAAACTAAAATCAAATGGCGTTGAATTTTTACCCACTCCTCAGTCCTATTATGATACACTCATTGCAAGGGTAGGAGAATTTGAGGAAGATATTAATATACTGTCTGAACTGGGAATCCTCGTGGATTCGGACGAAAATGGATATATGCTTCAGATTTTTACCAAACCAATCCAGGATCGGCCCACCTTGTTTTATGAAATCATCCAGCGCAAGGGATCCAACAGCTTCGGTAAAGGAAATTTTCGGGCGTTGTTTGAATCCATCGAACGGGAACAGGAACTTCGCGGCAACCTTTAATCCATCAAATAGAAGAAATTAAATATGAAATTTGTAACATACGCAGAACAGAATAATTCAAATCCGAGATTCGGATTCAAAGTTGAAAAACAAATTGTAGATGTCACGCGCGCAGCGGCATGGGCCAATGAAAACCTGGGGAATGATGTATTCCTTTCAATCCCAGGTTCATTGAAAGAAGCACTTGCAGACTGGGATAAAAACTTTTCACTTTTGAAGAAGCTGGAAAATGCAGTTTCCAATGGGGATCTCGATGCCTTGTCCCAGGCTGAAGCGAATTTATTCATTTTACCTCCCATTCCTGATCCACCCGCTTTCCGGGATTTTTATGCCTTTGAACAACACGTCCGCGCCGCCCGTAAACTCCGTGGATTGGATATGAATCCTGATTGGTTTAAAATAGCCATTTTCTATTTTTCCAATCCCAATTGCGGTTATGGTCATGGTGCTGAGATACCTTATCCGGCCAAAACAACTGAACTTGATTTCGAATTGGAATTTGCCGTCATCATCGGCAACGGTGGATCCGACATTAAAGCTGAAGATGCGGATAAGGTGATTGCCGGTTATACTATTTTGAATGACTGGTCTTCCCGCAACCTTCAGCGGGAAGAAATGCCCATGAGTCTCGGACCGGCAAAAGGAAAAGATTTTGCTTCCAGCTTTGGACCTTATATGGTGACACCCGATGAGTTGGAAGATGCCTGGGGCGAGGACGGAAAACTCCACTTAGGTATGACCTGCCACATAAACGGCAAGAAAATTTCAGATGGGAATACCAACGACCTTTATCATTCTTTTGGAGAAATGATTGAGCGTGCCAGCATGAATACAATACTGGTTCCCGGGGAATATATCGGTTCCGGAACGGTGGGAACGGGCTGCATTTTAGAACTCCGCCCCGAAAATACCGGTGGTTGGATTCAAAAAGGAGATGTGGTTACATTAGCGGTGGAACGACTGGGTATTTTAGAAAATAAAATCGTGTAGAGACACGGCATGCCGTGTCTCTACATCCTTAATTAAGGATTAACAATGCCATTTTACCAATCACGGGGAAACCTCCCAAATAAAAGNCACATTCAATTCCGGGATGATGACGGAAATCTCTATTGGGAAGAACTCATCAGCCGGGAAGGATTCAGCCATATCTATTCCAATGTATATCATATCCATCCGCCCACTGCCGTAAAAAAGGTCGGAAAAATTGACCCTGTCAAAATGGAACCATGGGATCAGGAACACCGCCATCACCATATCAATACACGGGCACTAAAAAATGACGGCGACGTCATTTCATCCCGCATTCCATTATTTTTTAATTCGGATGTAATTCTTTCCAAAGCCAACGCGACCAATTCAATGGATTATCTGTATCGAAACGGAAACTATGATGAATGTCTTTTTGTCCATGGCGGAAAAGGAACATTAAAAACCAATTTTGGTTCATTAAAATTGGAATTTGGTGATTATGCCATCCTCCCTCGCGGTGTTATTTGGCAATTGGATGTGGATGACCCATTGGAATTATTCATCATCGAAACTGCAGGTCCCATCGAAACACCGAACCGATATCGAAATACACTGGGTCAATTATTAGAGCATGCTCCTTTTAGCGAGAGGGACATTCGCACACCTGAATTTAAGACACCCCATTCTGAAGGGTCCATTGAAGTAAAAGTACGATTAGCCCAAGGGCTTCAATCTTACGAATATAAATATCATCCCTTTGATTTGGTTGGCTGGGACGGCTATTATTTCCCATGGGTTTTTAATGTGAATGATTTTATGCCCATTACAGGCAAGGTCCATCAGCCGCCGCCCGTTCACCAGGTATTCCAAGCGCCAGGGTTGGTCATATGTAATTTTGTATCCCGCCTGTTTGATTATCATCCCGAGGCGGTGCCGTCACCTTATGCCCACAGCAATGTGGATTCCGATGAAATTCTCTATTATGTGGCTGGTGATTTCATGAGTCGCAAAGGCGTTGAACACGGATCCATTACCTATCATCCCATGGGATTGCCCCACGGCCCACAACCGGGGAAAATTGAAGCTTCATTAGGCGCCAAAGAAGCAAACGAGATAGCCGTTATGGTGGATACATTTAAACCGTTGAAGATGACCACCGGGGCGGCGGGCATCGATCAACCCAATTATCCATTATCGTGGCTGGATGAATCATGAAATTTGATCCCAATAAACAGTCCTTCAAGGATAACCACCGATTAATGATCGGCTCCATCGTGCCGCGGCCAATCGCTTTTGTTTCCACAAAATCAAAAAACGGTATCTTGAATCTGGCGCCCTTTTCTTATTTTAATGGTGTATGTTCCAACCCGCCCACAATAATGTTTGCTCCGGCCCGGAGAGGATATGATGGTCTCACCAAGGATACGCTGAACAATATCCGTGATACGGAAGAATTTGTGGTGAATATTGTTTCGGAAGAAATCGTGGAACCAATGGTGGCCTGCGCCACCGATTTTGAAAAAGAAGTGAATGAATTTGAAGTCTCCGGATTAACGCCGGTGGATTCAGTAAAAGTTGCGCCACCCTGCGTGAAAGAATCTAAGGTCAGTTTTGAGTGCAGACTCCAGACCATTGTTCCCGTGGGGGAAGCAGAACCGGGAGGCGGCTTTGTGGTTATAGGCAATATTGTCATGTTCCATGTGGATGATGATGTCTATAGAGATGGTCGCATTGATCTGGATGCACTGAAACCAGTTGGGCGGTTAGCGGGCAATAACTATTCCCGGATTAATGATGTTTTTACGGTTGTCCGCCAAATAAAACCGGATAAATAATACCGTCATTGCGAGGAATTCCGCATTTTGTGGAATGAAGAAGTAATCCCATTGAAAGATATTTTAATATGGTGGATTGCTTCGCTGCACTCACAATGACATCCTAATTTAAATGACTGACATCAAAAAACGCATGTATCAAGCCCAATGCCTGGGCAATATTGAACCCATAGAACATATGGTTCCCTATCCCAACCTTCGCGCCTTGGTGGACGGACAAAATGTGAAGTATGGTGAAAAAATGGTTTACGCCGATTTGGGCCTGACTTCGGATAAAGTCTATCGCCTGGCCCAACAAACCGCCAATTGGCTCGTGTCCGAAGGGGTAAAACCAAAAGATCGTATTCTCATGGATCAACTGCCCTTTCCCCAATGTGAAATTCTAGCATTTGGCATTTGGACCCTGGGCGCCTCTTTGGTGTTGACTGGTGATGGTGATTTAAATGGGGCAAAAAAATCCGCAGTCCCAACTTTGACAATTACNGATGAATCCAATTATTTTAAAAAAATTAAACCCTTTGCAGAGGATCACAATCCCTCATTTAAACCACTCCTTCAGCATGAAGCGATGGTATTCTGGAACAAAGGTGTGGGAATCCAACTAAGCCATTATAACCTATTGGTAAATGCGAATGGCATCCAGCATGCCATTGACCTTTTTGAAGATCAAACATATCATATAAACATTCCACCCAACTCCATGCCCTGGGTCATTCTGCAAACCATGCTGCCCTTGTATACCGGCGCACCATTGACTTCAGATAATCCGGATATGCGATTAGGGATCAATGAGGGAGACTTCGAAATTCGATTTGCATGGAATAAACTTGAAGATACTTCGCCGCCGTCCCTTTACGTCTGCAATGAGAATACGGCGTTTATCGCCATGAATAAGATGCCCATTCATTTAACCGCCATGGATGACGATACAAGCCCCCAAACCATAACTGGCCATTCGGTCATGATGGGTTATTTAGAAGATGCGCTAAATGAAATAATGTTTACAGGCAACGGTTTAAAGATTAAATAAATCCGATTATTAATTCGGAACCCTTTTCCCAAATTCTTTCTGTTTTAACTGATTCCCATTATAAGCCCACACCGCTTCATTGAGTTTATTGATTGACTCTATTTGAGCAAATGCACCAAAAAATATTGAACCAATAATCACCGACATATAGGTATCATCAAGATCTTCTCCCCCACCAGGTCCTGTCATACCAACACTTAAGATTGGGCCCGCAACCATTAGCCCCATACTGACCAACCGCATAAATTTATATTTCCTATATAATTCCCCTGAGTCGGTATATCT
>PAXB01000023.1 GCA_002715035.1 Fidelibacterota bacterium | reverse complement strand
CAAAGATGTTTAAGATTTGTAGACATATTTCCCCTTTTTAAATATAATTTATTTTTTTCATCTAATGGTTTCGGAACCGAAACTTATTTACTGACTAACTCGTCCGTTTCCTTCTTTATATCACCCGTCCAATTATTATCACGATTCGCACTCAATGCATTCGCTTTTTTTGCAAGTCGCTTATCTGCCAAATCATGGTGTGTTGTAAGATATTGTAATGAATGGCCAACAAACTCACGCACGGTTTGGAAACCATGTTTATCCATGAAGTTTGATAAACCTTCACACATTTCTTCAACCATCTCGTAGCCCTGCAACATTACGCCTGTACATACCTGCACAGTAGAACTTCCCATTAGAATAAATTCGATAGCCTCTTGACTGCTGATAATACCACCGATACCTGATATTTCTGCATCGGGGACCTCGATTCCTATTTGGGACACCATGCGCAACGCAATGGGTTTCACGGCATAATAGGAATATCCACCGGGTGTTGAATGGCCTTCCACCGTTGGCATTGGAGCCAGCGTTTCGAGGTCAATGTTTAATATGGATGGTATGGTATTAATTGCCGCAACTCCACCTGCACCACCTTCCATCGCAGCTTTGGCAGGTTCTGTAATATCTAAAATATCCGGNGTCATTTTNGCCCANATTGGCAAGTCNGTNACTTCNGCAANCCAACCCGTTACNTCTTTAACCATATCTGGGTTCTGNCCCATNGCNGCNCCCATACCTTCTTCAGGATGGCCATGGGGNCAAGAAAAATTCAATTCAAACATATCTACACCTGTCTCGACTATTCTGCCAACTAATTCCTGCCATGAATCCTTATTGTATTTCTCCATTATGGAAGAAATTAACACCTTGTCTGGATGAGCATCTTTTATGGCTTTAAATTCATCCAGCCACACTTCCAGTGTTCGATCTGAAATTAATTCTATATTTTCAAAACCAATAATTTCACCACTTGGGGTTTTTAATTTCCCATATCGAGGGGCAACATTGATGACCGGCGTCTCAGTCAAACTAACCGTTTTTGCAGAAACGCCACCCCACCCATTATCAAAAGCCTTGATGATGGTTTTTGAATTCGTGCTTGGTGGCCCCGACCCAATTACAAATGGGTTTGGAAATCTAATACCGTTTACTTCTATACTTAAATCTGCCATAATTTTCTCTATTAATTATTAAAGTTCCACCAACTTATCATAGGTTTCTGGACGACGATCACGAAAGAATTGCCAGGTCGAGCGCACTTCATCTATCATATCCAAATCAAATTCAGAGACTAATAACTCATCTTGATCTCTTGATGCTTCTGCAATAATCTGTCCTCGTGGATTCACAAAATAAGATGTGCCATAAAATTCACCTAAATTCCATGGTTTTTCGGTCCCAACTCGATTGATGCAACCCATGAAATATCCATTGGCTGCTGCATGGGCCGGTTGTTCTAATTTCCATAAATATTCACTTAATCCAGCAACCGTTGCAGAAGGNTTGTATACAATTTCTGCTCCATTTAATCCAAGACATCGTGCACCATCTGGAAAATGGCGATCATAACAAATGTAAAGGCCTACTTTAGCATATTTAGTTTCAAAAATAGGGTAACCTAAATTTCCAGGTTTGAAAAAGTATTTTTCCCAAAAACCAGATGTATGGGGAATATGGTTTTTTCTATATTTACCCAANTATTTTCCATCTGCATCAATGACCGCTGCTGTATTATATAATACACCTGCCTGCTCTTTTTCATAAATAGGGACAATGATAACCATATTATATTTTTTTGCGTAATCCTGCATTAGTTCAGTNGTTGGACCTGGAACTGCTTCTGCAGAAGCATACCATGCATTNTCTTGCCCTGGACAAAAGTAAGGTGTATTGAATATTTCTTGTAAACATAAAATTTGGACACCTTGTTTACCCGCATCTTCAATGAATGGAATATGCTTTTGAACCATTGCATCCATAATCTCTTTGATAGTTCCTTCTCCTTCCGTCATTGGAAGACTCATTTGGATTAATCCAGATTTAATATTTCTAGCCATTCGTAATCTCCTTTAAACTTTTATTATTTCATTCCGCCATAAAGGCCGCGTTTTAAAAAATGTCCATCACCTTTTTTACCTACGTACTCACAATTATTAATGATTATTTTACCGCGGGATAGAACCGTTTCTGTAAACCCTGTTACTTCAAACCCTTCATAGGAATTATAATCTACATTCATATGGTGTGTGCAAGCATTATTCACGCTAATTGTTTCTGTTCTATTCGGATCAAAGACAACAATATCCGCATCGCTTCCCACAGCGATAGTCCCTTTTTTAGGAAAAAGTCCAAATGTTTTTGCGGCCGCTGTGGATGTTAATTCCACAAATTTATTTAAGGAAATCCGCCCNGTTTTAACGCCACCATTAAATACAAGACTCATACGATTTTCCACACCGGGCGCACCATTTGGAATCTTTGAAAAATCGTCAATCCCCAATACTTTTTGGTCCTTAAAACAAAAAGGGCAATGATCCGTAGCAATGGATTGAAGGTCACCAAATTTCAACCCTTTCCATAATTCATCCTGATTCCATTTTTCTCGAAGAGCAGGTGTCATTACATATTTCGCCCCTTCAAACCCTTCTTGATCATAATAAGAATCATCTAAAAATAGATACTGTGGACATGTTTCCGCAAAAGCGTGAACACCACGATTACGAGCCAGCATAACTTGCTCTAAAGCATCCGATGACGACAGGTGTACAATGTAGATTGGAACATGTGCAACTTCTGCAATAGATATGGCGCGATGCACACCTTCAGCTTCCATTCGAGTTGGACGTGTAATGGCATGATATTTTGGTTCAGTTTTTCCATCTGCAACTGCCTGTTTTACTATTTCATCTATTACGATTCCATTTTCCGCGTGCATACAAACAACTGTGCCATCTTCCCCTGCTTTTTTCATGGCTCGATAAATGGTACCGTCATCCACATATAGAACACCCGGATAAGCCATAAACAATTTGTATGATGTTACTCCTGCATCCGCCAACATTTTCATTTCATGGACGCGATTATCTTCTAAATCTGTCACAATCATATGAAATCCATAATCGATGGCTGTTTTTCCATCCGCTTTGGCATGCCATGTATCCAACGCTTCTAACGTTGAATGGCCTTTAGATTGTATGGCAAAATCAATCAATGTTGTTGTTCCGCCGTGAGCCGCCGCACGAGTACCCGTTTCAAAATCATCTGCAGATGTGGTACCGCCAAAGGGCATATCTAAATGGGTGTGTGGATCTAGCCCACCTGGAAATAAATATTTTCCAGATGCATCAATAACTTCGTCTGCTTCCATTTCGAGATCTTTCCCAATAAGGGTTACAGTTTCATTTTCAATAAAAATATCAGCCAAATAGTCATCAACTGCTGTAATGACACGACCATTTTTGATTAGCACAGACATCGTTTTATTCCTTGTTTATGAATCATTAAATATTTTACGCANTTTCNGCGCTATTTCCCCAAGCTTTTAGACCTCTTTCTTCGTCGGTCCCTGGAATTGTATTATCTAATATTAACGCAGAAAATGCACCCACAGCCATCCCTGTACTTCCCAANGTATTAATTATATTTGCCAACCAAACAGGTTCTAATTGTAAAGGATTTTGAATAAAATATTCAGGAATAGATAAACCCATAAAAAATGCAAATCCTAGAATAAATAAATTTCGCGTAGAATTTAAATCAACAAATTGAAGATTGGATAAACCCACTGCTGTTATCATGCCAAACATGGCACAATACATTCCACCAACNATAGGTTGAGGGATTGTTGTGAATAGGGCACCAAATTTAGATACAGTTCCTAATAAGATCATAATCACAGCTCCTACCTGAACAACGCGACGAGAACCAACACGGGTAAGCCCAATGGCACCAATATTTTCACTATAAGAAGTCGTTCCATTTCCTGTACCAAATAGTCCCGCTATGAAGCATCCAATTCCTTCAAATGTGATACCTTTATTTATTGTTTTTTTATCGGGTGTGGGTGCTCCAGAAAGCCGGGCGCAAGCATAATAATCACCAATAGATTCTACCATGGAAGCAATATAGCCTGCTAACATTCCAATGATTGCAGCTGTACCAAATTGGGGGAGTCCCCATTGAAAAGGATAAGGAATTCGAAACCATGCTGCATTTTTAAGATTCGCCAAGCTTGTGTGAGCCGGATGCCCTTCAGGAAAATATCCTAAAAAGGTAAAAAGCGCCGATACAGTCCATGCAGTGACAATGGCTAATAGAATTGGATAAAGTTCAAATGTACGATGTTTGCTTCGGAGATATTGGCTAAATAGAATAATCAATAAAATTGTTAAACCGCCAATAGGCCAATAGCGGCCTGCTTCAGGTGCGCCAAATTTGAATAAGGATAATCCAATCAACGCAATGGTTGGTGCGATTGTTATGGGGCCTACATATCGTAATAGCCGACCAACCAATCCGCTGGCACCAACAAATATTTCAACAAGAGATCCTGCAATAATTGCACCTTGGACATGTTGCATTCTTACTTCCCAACCGGCACTCGCTAATGATGCCATTCCAAGGATTGCAAATGTAGGCGCTAAAAATGAAAATGTTCCACCCTGAACGATAGGTAAGCGATTTCCAAATGTTGTTTGTAGAAGTGTGGTAATTCCACTGACAAAAAACATCGTAGCTATTAACCATCCTTTTTCTACTGGATCTTGGATTCCTAATGCTGGTGCTAATAACAAAGGGATTGCCACGGTTGAACCAAACATCGTTAAATAATGTTGAAACCCCAGAATTATCGTTTCCCCCATGGGGGGGCTGTCGTTAATACCGTACAATAGTGATGAATTACGATTTGCCATGACTATCCTATTTTTTTCTTTACAAACTTAACTTAATTAATTCCCAAAAAGACGACGAGATAATACCCTAACCTTTTTGAGTTCTCTGAATATACTTTGGTGTTTTAAGAATAAGTCGGAAATTAACAACACAATCGAGATGAAAACAGTTATAACTCCTGATTATCACCTAATGCTAAACACTGCAATCCAACAGGCACAAAAAGGCCTAAAAGAGGGCGGAATCCCTATTGGCGGCGCCTTGTTTTCAACTAATGGGACTTTATTGGGAAAAGGGCGGAATAGGCGTATTCAGAATAATGATCCTTCCCTTCATGGAGAAACAGATGCATTTAGAAATGCAGGGCGACAACTATCTTATATGAATACGATCATGGTTACGACCTTAGCTCCCTGCTGGTACTGCAGCGGATTGATTCGGCAATTTAAAATTAAAACAGTGATTGTTGGAGAATCTGTTAATTTCTCTGGCGGCGTTGGCTGGTTAAAACAAAATGGTATAAAGGTTATCGATCTTCATTCCGAGGAATGCATTACAATGCTTGGAAATTATATCAGAAAAAATCCCGATATATGGAATGAGGATATTGGAGAAGAATAATGAATACAAAAAAAGTGAAAATGGAATGTGCACAACAATTTTGTTTCAACTGAGAAACAAAATTATTCAAATGAAATTCCCATAATAATTGAATTCCTATCTCGTTTCAATTCTTTCATTCCATATTTTTTATAAAAGTGAAATGCACGTTGGTTTTTAATCCCTAATCCAAGATGCAGCCCTTTAGATCCACGCAATTTTAAATCATTCATAAAATAATCCATCATTTTTTTACCCAATCCTTTTCCCTGTGCCCGGGGTAAAAGATCAATATGTAAATGAGATGGATATTCAGGAAAATCCTGGGGAATCTCAGGATGAAAAAGTAAATGGATACATTTTTCATCTTTATTCCATGGTTTTGAACTTTCAGTAGGATCTGAATATTGTTTTTGGAGTTCCGGGAGCCAATCTGATTTGACTTTATTAAAAAATGATAGTGTATCTAACGCACCAATGATGTAACCGCATACACCCATTTCATCCTCCAATAAAAAAGCCGATTCCGGTTCAAGATTGATATAAGGGCCTGCATAAACATGCCCCAAAACCATTGGGTCATTATGTAGGTGTTCCGCTCCTGCCCCAGCATTTCCGGTTTTTAAACAAATTTCATAAACCAAATCATGGTACATAGCATTATAGGAGATTATTTGGAGTGGCATAAATATGATTATCGTTAATTAATCTATCATCATCCCAGTGCTTGTTTCAAATCCGCAATTAAATCATTGGCAGATTCTATGCCAACTGAATAACGAATTAAAGTATCAGAAATACCTGCTTTCTCCCGTTCGAGGGGACTCATGAGTGAATGAGATGTTTGAACCGGTCGGGTGACTAAGGTTTCTACTCCGCCCAAACTGGCAGCATTTATGGCAAATTTGAGGCGCTGAATAAATGCATCCGCCGCTGCCACATCTCCTTCCAATTCAAAACTAATCATGGCCCCAAATCCGCATAAGAATTCCTTGGCATTTTCATAACTCTTACTGGATTTTAATCCAGGGTAGTTCACTTGGGTTATTTTAGGATGATTTTCTAAAAAATGTGCAATTTCCATGGCATTCTCACATTGGCGTTCCATCCTTAAAGACATTGTTTTCATTCCTCTGTGGAGTAAAAAACAAGAATTCGGGTCCAAAGATCCACCCAAATGTATTAGCTTGGAATTAACCTGAGAAATATGCGCCTGACTGCCCATAATAGCACCGGCCACTATATCCGAATGACCATTTAAGTATTTGGTGGCTGAATGAAGCGAAATATCAAATCCATTTTTTATTGGGCTAAACAGAAGGGGCGATGCAAAGGTGTTATCGATCATCGAAACCAAGTTATGTTTTTTCGCAAATTGCACTACTGCATCCAATTTGGCCACATCCATCAATGGGTTTGTGATTGTTTCTACATAAATAACTTTTGTGTTGGACTTTAATTTTGACTCCCAATCTTCCGAATTCAGGGCATCAAAAAAGTCGAATTCAATTCCATATTCCGGAAGGTCATGAACCACATAATCTGCTGTGCCGCCATAGAGTGTATTATGGGCCATTATATGATCACCTGATTTTAAGAATGCAAGCAAAGCGGTCGTAATGGCACTCATCCCCGATGAGGTAACCAGTGCCGCTTCTGCCCCTGATATCGCAGCCAATTTTTGATGAAGCGCCACATGATTGGGTGTATTATTCAATCGAATATATCGAATAGAGTCGTAGGAGGTTTCTCCCTCATATTCGAAATTTGAACTTTGAAATATTGGCATACTGACGGCACCTTTTATGCGAGGATTAGGCTCGCCGGCATGAATCAATTTTGTATCTATAGAAAAATCTTTATCAGTCATATGTGTTATCCTTTCGTCCAAAAATATATTCTTCCTCGTGAAACCTTATGGCGACCACCATTGATAATGTTTTTCCTCGTATCCCTAATGACCCTGATACTCCAAGGAACACCTATCGATCAAACATAAGAAATGTATTCAGGTAAATACGCTCTCGCACGTATGGTTTGTTCAATATTCTCGGGTCGCGGAACTTGGGCTAAATTATTATCAAATACATATTCAGCAACGGCAGTTGCAATTTTTAATGATATTTCACGAATATTCGTTAAGGGTGGATAAAGTCGCCCCTCATTAAAATCAGATTGGCTAACCATTTCACCCAGCATTTGAGCAGCAATAACTAACATTTCATCTACCACACGTGATGACCTTGAAATGACAATTCCCAATCCTAACCCTGGGAAAATATACGCATTGTTTCCTTGTCCTGGATGAAACGTTTTTCCCTTGTATTCAACTGAATTAAATGGACTTCCACTTGCAAATATTGCCTTCCCGTCTGACCATCGATAGGCTTCTTCTGCAGTACATTCAGACTTAGTTGTTGGATTAGATAGAGCAAAAATGATTGGATGATCATTTTCTGTAGCCATGGCTTTAATGACTGCTTTTGTAAAAACATTTGGTTGCCCAGCAACACCAATAATTACGGTGGGTTTTAATTGATGAACTACTTCGAGAAAATTGGTTTCTCCCTCTATGGGATGGGCGAACTGTTCTTTANTTGGCGTTAAATGGTCTCGCCCTTTTACCACCAACCCGCGGGAGTCAAANAGATATATATTTTCTTTCGCATTCTGAGAATTGAGACCTGCCATTTCCTTTGCTCGGGTAATATCTTCTGCAATTCCAAGGCCTGCTGACCCTGCACCATAAAATAAAATTCGTTGTTCTGATAGAGATGATTTTAAATTTTTCATCGCAGTGAATAATCCTGCCAANACAACGCTACCCGTTCCCTGAATATCATCATTGAAACAACAATAATGATTACGATATTTTTCTAAAAGTCGAGATGCGTTTTGATTCGCAAAATCTTCAAATTGAACCAATGNATTGGGAAATACTTTCGCCACCGCTTCCATAAATTCATCGATTAATTCNTCATAGTCTTTACCCGTAATTCTTTTATGTCTTAAACCGATGTACAACGGATCTTCTAGTAATTCTTCATTATTTGTTCCCACATCTATCGTAATTGGAATTGTTTTCCTCGGATTGATACCGGCACAGACGGTGTACAATGATAGTTTGCCCACTGGAATTCCCATACCATCTGCCCCTAAATCACCCAAACCCAGAATGCGCTGACCATCGGTGACAACAATAATATCCACCTCTTTTCTCGGCCAATTTCTGAGTATTGTTTCAATACGCCCTTTGTCATTATATGAGATGTACATCCCACGCGGTCGGCGAAAAATATGACCATATTCCTGACATGCCTGCCCCACGGTGGGTGTATATATAATGGGTAAAAATTCTTCTGTCTCATCCATAATTAATCGATAAAACAATGTTTCATTTCTATCCTGCAATGACATGAGATAAATATATTTTGCCATATCCGATTCAAGAGACCGAACCGTTGACAATACTTTCATTTTTTGTTCAGTTTGTGTTGAAATATGCGGCGGTAGTAACCCTTCTAAATTCAACAATTTTCTTTCAATTGACGAAAATGCTGTTCCCTTATTCAATAAAGGATTGTGTAGCAAGGCCACACCTTTCATATCCTTTTGGATATTTTTCATAAGCTTGCTATAGTACTCATTTTGATCTCTTGCTTGTGTTCAGTTTTCTTTAGAAACTTTTATCACTACTGCTGATTCTTGAAGAAGGTGCCAGTTGGCCAATCTTTCTTCCTGGGCTACCTTCATGACTTCATGTGGATTACCATCTTTATCAAAATGTTTTGCAAAACGACCTTCTGTTTTGGCAAAATAAATAAAGTGAATTTGTTCTTTCGTTTTGGTTTACATCATCCCTTTAAGAATTTTTTGGGACTGTTCCTTTGTGAGCCCTAAATCACGAAAACAAATAGGGCCACCCTCATCCAGCACCGGCTCCAGGTCCCCAAGGGTCGGCCTGTCCTGAATTTGGAAGAATTTTCCATAGTAGATATCATCGCCCCAAATCATGGCTTTTTCACAGGCCGCTTTCCAATCGCTGAAATCGTGTTTCTCATCTTCTAACTTTTTGAGCCGTGGTTTAAACCATTGATAGGAATTATCATTATTAAATGTGACACAGGGACTGAAGATGTCAATTAGCGCAAATCCCTTATGTTGGATGGCTTGGCTCATCAAATCCGATAATCCTTTCGGGTCGGCACTGTAACCACGGGCAACAAAGGTTGCACCATTCATTATTGCCGCTGTTATTGGATTGATCGGCATTTCAAGATTACCGAACGGAGTGCTTTTGGTTTTCTTTCCAAATTCGCTGGTGGGCGAGGTTTGCCCCACCGTAAGTCCATAAATCTGGTTGTTCATAACCAAGTAGGTAAGGTCAACATTTCGACGGGCGAGATGGGCTAAATGATTTCCCCCAATGCCGTAGCCGTCACCATCGCCACCGGTAACAATCACGGTGAGTTCGTGGTTGGCCATTTTGGCGCCGGTTGCAAAAGGGAGCGAACGNCCATGGAGGGTATGCATACCGTATGAATTAAAAAATCCGGGNAAATTAGAAGAACAGCCTATCCCGCTGACAGTAAGAATCTCGTGAGGCTGCAAGCCCAAGTCTGAGCAGGTCTTCTGGAGGGAATTTAAAACGCCGAAATCACCACACCCGGGACACCAGTCCGGATCCACATTCCCTTTGAAATCTTTGGCCTTTAGTTTAACATGGTTCGTTTTATCTTTTTTTACTGCTAATTCTGTTTCCATAGAATAATCTCCTTAAACCATTATTTTTTGTTCGGGCACAAAAATTTCTGTATCACCAGCCATAATTGCTTTAACGCCGTTTACCACCTGATGAGGCATAAAGGGTTCACCGTCATATTTACGAATGTGAGCGTCTACATCCATCCCAGTTTCGCTACGCATGTAGCGGTAGAACTGGCCAGAAAAGTTGTTTTCAACGATAATAACTTTTTTACTATTTGTCAGAACTTCATTTATTTGCTTGGTGTGGAAGGGGACGATCCACTTAATCGGCAAATGGTTAGCATTAATGCTTTCAGCTTTCAACTGTTCAATGGCCTCATGGATAACACCGTAAGTAGAACCCCATCCAACCAGGGTGATATCCGCATCTTCCGATCCTTCTACTTCTGGCGCCTGTACGTATTCAAATATGTCGTCCATTTTTCGTGCCCGTTTTTCCACCATCATCCGACGTTTTATTGGATTGGTAAATTCGTCGCTAATGAGGATGCCATCCTCATCTTGTTCATCAGTCGCCATAACATGAATATAATCCTCAAGTCCCGGTACCGCACGGGGTGAAATGCCACTTTCAGTATTTTTGTAACGAAGGTATTTGTCTCCATTATTGGACGGTTCAAGGATGAGTTCACCTCGGTCAATTTCAGGATGAAAATTGATATCGTCCGGATCCACGCTAAACCGTCCTTCCGAAATAAGCAGATCTGAAATGACGATCCCGGGACATTGATATCGGTCTACCAGATTGAATAATTCTATTACCGCGTTATAGGCATCTAAGGCATCTTTCGGAGCAACAATAATCCGCGGGAAATCTCCTTGACTGGCGCCAAGCATTTGCCACAAATCTCCCTGTTCGGTCTTCGTCGGCACTCCTGTGGATGGACCGGCGCGCATTACATTAATCATCACCACAGGAATTTCCATCATGGCCGCACTCCCCACTGCCTCTGTCATTAGGGCAAAGCCGCCCCCGGATGTGGCGCACATGGCACGGGCACCCGTAGCCGCTGCGCCAATAGCCATGGTGGCGACNCCAATTTCATCTTCAACCTGGCGCACCATAATTCCAAGATCTCGGGCGTANTTAGCCATCCAATGTAATACACCAGTGGAAGGACTCATGGGATAAGCGGAGTAGAATTTGACGCCAGCNCTTGCGCCACCCATGGCCAATGCTTCGTTCCCGGCCCACCAAGCCTGGGGTTTCTCACCCTCCGGTATCGTTTCCGGGCAAGGAGTCACACTAACTGCCGCATAGTCGAAAGCAGTCCGGGCGACTTCGATGTTTTCGTCCACCACAGCCTGGCCTTTTTTCATAAATTGCTTGGTGAGGGTCTCCGCCAGAATTTCGAAATTTAAACCAAGAATTTGTAAACATGCACCAATAGCCGCGGTATTCTGAACCAACTTGTTGCGGCTACCATTACTCAGCTCGTTCACAGGTAGGCCGCACATCTGAACACCATTTTGGACCTCTCCCGGTTTAATGATGTCGCTATTGTAGATGACCCAAGATCCGGNCCCCATATGTTTCAAGTGCCTATCCATGGTGTCTTGGTTCAGGCAAATGAGAAGATCAAGTTTATCACCATGGCTATAAATTTTTTCGTTTGAGNCACGAACGGTCAAGAAGATGTGGCCACCACGGATTATGGATTGATAGGCATTATAAGTGTAGAGATGAAGTCCGCGGCGAACAAAAGTCCAAGCCAGCACATCACCCGGTGCGGCAATTCCCTGTCCTGCAGCGCCACCGATAGCAATTGCAAAATCGTACTTACTTGAACTCATAACAAACCTCTTTTAATATTATTGGCGGCGTATTGGCTTGGGTGCTTAGTGGATTGTGGAAGCCNATCTGAATAACAGTCAAGTTTGCTATCAGTTGGCATTTTAATTTCTGGATATTTNGTCATTCCACTCCCTAGTTAGGTTCATTTAAACTAATTTATGGTATGTTTTAATTTATGAAAAAAACTTTGTTGAATTGTTATCTGTTTACACTTATTCTTCAAATTATCTTTTTCCATTGCTGATATTACACATTCGTCGGTTGGTATGCCTGAATAAATTCTGCCGGCATTACACTGGGCTTTCCGGTGTCAAGTCTAATGCATACCCAGTCTGTGGATCCACGAAAAACTGTTTTCCCATCATTCTCTCTCATAATTTGGTATTCCCGTCGGCTTCTGAATTTGCCATCGTTTGTGACGATCCAGGTACCCACAATGAGGCGGTCATGTAAAAATGTCGGTGCCAAATAATTCAATTCATGACGACGCGCCACAAAAGCAAACCCTAACCGGGTATAATCGTCAATACGCAATCCCAGTTTGCCGGAATGGGCCCAGGCTGCTTCCATGATCCACTCCAGATATGCTTTATTATTCACATGGCCTAACGCATCAATTGCCGAAGATTCTACACTAACTCTCCATGTAAATGGATTTGGATAATCCCAATTCATTATTTCTGAATAAGTGCCAATGCTTCCTTAATTAAAATCGAATCATATCCTTGTCCGGATTTTTCATCATTGAGCGCCTGAAGCAAAACCAAATATTGATTAGAATTAACAGTGCCTTTAACATAATCTAAAAGAATATTCTGAATCCGTTCGTCCGGTTGGTATGGTTTTCCCACACCTAAATTTTCCGGCCATTCTTTGCTGGCATTGATTGCGGAGATAGCTTCTTCAACATTGCCCGCCTTGATCAAATCGATAGATTGTCTAAGGAATGCCCATTTATAAAGTTGGCGACTTTCTTTTGCCATCTCCGATGGTAATACATTTACAGATTCTAAAACCACAAGACATTCATCCACTTGCCCCATATATAAAAGGGAACGGGCATGCATAATTTCTACATTAAAATTATTGCGAAAGTGCATGAATGCATTCAAGGATACTTGATAGGCCTTTTTCCATTTTTTATGATGTTGATAATAGCGCACTGCATCCAATTGAATTAACCAGGATTCCGGGCTTAATTGAATCGATTTTTCTAAATCTCTATCAATACCCGATTTTTCCAGTTTTTCTTTCAATGAAGCGCGGGCAATATAAAATGGACCATAATCGGGTCGTTCACCTAATGAGTTCATTAATGCCAATGCTTCAGCATTTCGATCCTTGGCCCAAAGATTCAATGCCAAATAATATGACCAAATCCAATCGTAATTATTTTCTGTTGCCCATAACAAGGCTTGAATCGTTTCTCGTCGATAAGGGAATACAAACTCTGGCGAAATTTCATTAGCCACATTGAGTGATTCTGCATCATTATTTAAATACGCATGCCATAAATGGATGATGGGATTTTGACTTGTGTCTATCAGTTTTTCCAACAATTGGACGGCAACTTCATCCTGTCCGCGATTATGGTAGGCGATCGCCAATTCCAGATGTGTTTGATCCGGATATTCATTATGGATTAAACCGGTAAAATGATCCCAATTCTTTTTTGATGGATTTAGAAAATAGAGTTCCAAATTCGCAAAATGGTGTAGCGGATCTATTTCTATTAATTGGTGAATTGGTTTTTTTGCTTCTTGATTATTCCCCGACATTCTTTCCGCTGTGGCTAATGATTGAAGTGCATTGATATTGTATCGATTAAAATCCAAAGCCTTGCGGGCATATTCTTTTGCCAATTCAAATTGACTTTGGATAAGGGATAATTCTGCCATTTGCGTAAAAGATGCGGAGCGGAATTCCATAGATCTGGCCGCCCATCCAAAGGCTTCCCGGGCATTGGTATAATCTCCCATGGCCCTATACAAATTGCCCGCCATAAAATTAGCCGCTTCATCATATCCATTCAGTTGGAGGACAATATTAATGACTTTGAGTCCTTTTGCATATTCTCCGCTTCGAAAGTAAAGATCGGCCATCCCTCTCAATGCACCATTATGATAGGGTTCGTCCATTAATATAGTTTCAAATTTTGCTTTTGCCTTGGGATAGCGTCGTTCTTTGAGATCTTCTAACCCGGCCGTTAAAAATTGATTCGTTTTTGAAACGGCAGCCAATATATCCGGATTGGTTTTAAATGGCCGCTTCAATCGGAGTGATTCCCGGTTGGATCTAAAATGAAGTCCCAATGTCTCAACAATCACCTCGTATTCATCCGTCGTCCCATGAGGAACAGAAATGGAATGCAATGCCATTGGTTGGAATTTTAACGATTGTTCAAAAATAGTTTCTCTTCCAGCTATGACTTTAATTGATCCGTTTTGTTTAAGGAACGAATGGACATTTATTTGAATCTCCCCATTCTGTTTTTCAACATACATCACCCCATCTTCCGATGCCTCATTCATGCCACCCGTACCTTTAACCGGAAACCATGATTCATGCCATCGGTCGGTGCCATATGGCTCGAAGTCCGCTTTTTTAATAGGTGTAAAATCATCACTGGGAGAATACTGCACCCATTGTCTCCCTGCCTGAAATTCTACATACTGTCCATCTGTATCCGTAAGAAATTCTTCCCAAATGCCTCCTTGCCGAGATAAAGCCCAAAGCCAAAGTTTTTGNCCCGGCATTTCATCATATTGGGCCCAATGGCCAAAACCATATCCCTCGTTATGATAATANCCGCCAAAATAGTTTTTCCACTCTCCCACAACATGATAGGACTTATGCCCTTCAAATCGATTGTTATCATAAAATGTGAGATTTCTTCCATGGTCATCGATAGGCCAGGATTTCACCAAACCGCTGTGTTTTAAATATTGATTTCCCGGGAAAACCAATTCCAAATCGTCTTGCGCAAATGCGGCCCCAGTCATCCAATTGTAATAGGCCTGGGTAGATGGTGTGGGATTGTAAAAAAGAGTATTGGTTTCAAAGTTTGCCCTATCTTTTTCAAGTTTAATCTCCACACGCCAATGGGTTCTTGAGGGNAAATCCATCCCGCCCACAAANGTGGACACACTACCGTCAGCATTTGTCCTTGTTACATAATCCACCGGTGATGCTGTGGCAGGTGTATGNCCAATGACGCCAAAATTGAATTCGATTCCACCCGAAGTCCATGGTCCTCTTAAAGAAATATTTCTGAATTTCATTACCTCGTTTCTATANATAAATTCTTCACCATTGGATTTATCAATAGCACCCCANATTTTTCCACCGACTTCTGGAAGTACATACACTTCTATATGATCATTTTCCATTTTCACCACTTTCCAATCCTGGGGAGANCCTTCATGGCTATATCCGTTAAAAGAATGGTATGGATATAACCGACTGTCTTTTGTCAAAATTGGAATAGGGTTTGGATTAGAATAAGGATAAGTTTTCAGACTACGTATTTCTTCCGTGATTTGGGCCGAATCCTCTGAGCAACCCTGGATAAAAATAAAAAAGANCCCCCAGATGAAAATGAATTTTGATTTATTTGATAGAAATAACATTAATCTTTCCTCCTGATTTCTGAAACATTTAATCTCCCCCATAATGGCAAAACAACCATTTTACGATTTGGATTCCTTTCTTCTACCATTTCGAATGATTTTTTCACATCCATCCCCTGAAACACTTTTTCTAATAAACTCCGGGATTTAATGCCATCTTTCAGAGGAACAAAAAAATCATCCCAATGGATAGGCACAATCACATCCGGACTCAATGCATCTACCACATGCATTTGATAATTATCGTTATAAACGCCATCCATGGTTTCTAACCCTGCCAACCCTAAAAACAAAATATCCACCTCATACTCATTTAAAACATTGGGGATAAACCCTGCACTGCCGTGGATCGCTACGGTGGCTTCAGCATGTTCAATGATGATGGTATAACTGGCCCCCTCCACATATTCAAACGCATTCATCGGGGGAATAAGGGGTAATGCAATCTCTCGATCCAACAATTTGGCTCTCATTTNTGGATCAGGATAAGGCCAATGACGCCCTTTCACCAGGGTTACCTTAAACGTTCCCAACTGGATGGTTTCNCCAGATTTTGGAATGACCATTTGATCTTCAGGAAATCCCAATCCTCTGCCAATATTGGCTGTTGATTCAGAACCGATTAATGTTGCACCTGTCAATTCAGCTACGATGGGAGAATCCATGGCATGGTCAAAATGGGAATGAACCGGGATAACCGCATCCAGTTGTTCAATTCCTGCCCGATCCAGACAATATTTAATGATCGATTCATCTGGCGCTACTTTACCCCAAAGNACTTTAGCAACACCTGGNCGGGTAAAGAANCCATCAGTTAAAATGGATGTTTTACCATCGGAAATCAAAATGTTGGTATTGCCCGTAAACTGTACAATTAATCCATTACCCGTACTTGGCAAAGAAGCTTCTATTCCATATTTTTCTAACTGAGGTACATGAGGTCGGTAATTGAGAAGTACTGTTAACAAAACAACAATAAATCCCAAAACACCTATAAATGAATAAAGAACAATTTTTTTCA
>PAXB01000022.1 GCA_002715035.1 Fidelibacterota bacterium | reverse complement strand
CCATATTATTCGTGGTGGAGGTCAATATCTTTATGAAGCGAATGGGAAACAATACCTAGATGCGGTGAATAATATTCAACATGTGGGTCATTGTCATCCAAAAGTGGTGGAAGCTGCTCACAGTCAATATAAAAGACTCAACACCAATACGCGCTATTTGGATGAGCCTATTGTTAATTATGCCAAGGCATTGACGGATAAACTTCCTCCAGGTTTGGATGTGTGTTTCTTCACAAACTCTGGAAGCGAAGCCAATGATTTGGCTTTGCGAATAGCCCGCCATTTTACCCAGAGTAAAGAAACAATTGTATTGGACGGCGCTTATCACGGAAACCTGTCTTCACTCATTGAAATTAGCCCATATAAACATGGGGGTCCAGGTGGCGAAGGCGCTTGCAATTTTGTCAATACAATATCCATGCCGGATAGTTATCGAGGGAAGTATCGTGGTGAAGAATCGACAATAGGATATGTTCAAGATGTGGTTGAAGCAATTGAGAAAATCCATCAGAAAAATAAAAGACTATCAGCCTATATTACGGAAGCACTNATGGGATGCGGNGGCCAATTNGTTTTACCGGAGGGATTTTTAAAACAATCATTTGAATTGGTTAGAAATGCCGGTGGTCTCTGCATTTCGGATGAAGTTCAAATTGGATTTGGTCGGATGGGCAATCATTTTTGGGGATTTCAAACGGAAGATGTAATCCCTGATATTGTTACCATGGGAAAATCCATGGGAAATGGCCATCCGCTATCAGCAGTGGTGACGACGAAAAAGATTGCAGACAATTTCAATAATGGTATGGAATATTTTAATTCATTTGGAGGGAATCCCGTTTCTTGTGCGGTGGGGCAGACCGTTTTGGATGTGATTGAGGAGGAAAATCTTCAGGATAACGCACTGGATGTTGGGACGTATTTATTGGATCAATTAAAAGTACTGAAATCCAAGCATGAAATCATTGGCGATGTACGAGGCCGAGGTCTTTTTATTGGTGTTGAGTTAATGAGAGATTTGGAATCACTTACTCCGGCAACAGAAGAAGCAAATACTGTAGTGAACCAAATGAAAGATTCGGGAATTTTAATAAGTTCGGATGGACCGGACCATAATGTCCTCAAAATAAAACCGCCCATTATATTTACGCGTGAAAATGCTGATACGTTGGTGGTTAACTTGGCGGCTATTATTAATGAATTATCTAAAGATTGATGAATAAATATAGTTCTCTATTTTTTACTTTCCTTGTCATCTTTTTGGCCGGATGTAATAAAAACCAACCAGCAGAATGGGAAGACCCAACCATTTTGCGATTAAACCGTGAACCGGCCAGGGCCCACTTTTTTCCATTTGAATCAGAAAAGCTGGCGTTACAAAATGATCGAACGCAATCTCAATATTTTCAATCTTTGAATGGGAATTGGAAATTCAATTTTTCTCCTAATCCCAATGATCGGCCTGAGAATTTTTATAAGGCGAATTATGATGATTCAGATTGGTCAGAAATAATAGTGCCGGGGCATTGGGAATTACAAGGATGGTCCGTTCCTATCTATTTGGATGAAGAATATCCATTTCCTCCGAATCCACCATTTGTTCCTCATGATTACAATGCAGTTGGGTCCTATCGAAAATCATTTACCATCCCAGATAGTTGGGATGGCCGTCATATCTTTTTACACTTTGGGGGTGTTCGATCTGCCTTTTACGTTTGGATAAATGGAGATTTCGTTGGGTATAGCCAAGGATCCAAAACACCGGCTGAGTTTGACATTACTGATTTTGTTCAAATTGGAGAAAATAACGTTTCGGTAGCCGTTTATCGCTTTTCGGATGGGTCCTATTTAGAAGGACAGGATACATGGCGCGTCAGCGGAATTGAACGTGAAGTTTTTATCTATGCCCGGTCCAAAACGAGAATTTCAGATTTTTTCGCAATTACATCATTAGACAGTACATTTCAAAATGGGATCATATCATTAAATATTGATGTAGAGAATAAAGGCGAGCCCAATCAACCATATGCGATTCGAGCAAAATTAACGGATTTAAGCAGGAGAAAACGGGCGCTGTATGATTCAACCTTTGTTACCACAATTGATTCATCCAATTCTATCCGTTTTGATTCTGAGATAAATCAGGTAAAGTCATGGACAGCGGAAGAGCCTAATCTATATACGCTCGGGTTAACTATTTCTGATTCAACTGGGCGATTAATCGAAGCAATTTCCCAAAAAGTTGGCTTTAAAAAAGTAGAAGTTAAAAATGGCAATTTATTAGTGAACGGGAAAGCTATTATGATTAGAGGCGTCAACCGTCATGAATGGGATCCGGTTCGGGGGCGAGCCATTACAAAAGAATCAATGGTGCGAGATATTCAGTTGATGAAACAAAATAATATCAATGCAGTGAGAACATCCCATTATCCCAATCAGGAGCGATGGTACGAACTTTGTAATGAATATGGACTTTATGTTATTGATGAAGCAAATATTGAAGCCCATGGAATGCAGTTTCATGATGAGAGTTATGGTCATATTACCAATGATTCAACATGGACAAACGCATTTTTAGATCGGGGTGAACGGATGTTTGAACGGGATAANAATCAACCATCCATTATTATGTGGTCCATGGGGAATGAGGCCGGCGACGGACAAAACTTTGTAAAACTCTACAATTATTTAAAAGGAAAAGACTCCAGTCGTCCGGTTGTNTATGAGCCGGCAAGGACAGAAAGCCATACAGATGTTTTCTTCCCCATGTATGATACGATTGAAGAAATTTCAACTTATGCAGAAACCAATCCTGAGCGACCATTAATTTTATGTGAATACGCCCATGCAATGGGAAATAGTGTGGGGAATCTGGCTGACTATTGGGAAACATTTGAAAAATACAAATCAATTCAGGGTGGTTTTATCTGGGATTGGGCCGATCAGGTTATTTTACAAACCGATTCAACCAGACAAGAATATTGGGCTTACGGCGGTGATTTTGGCACAGCGTTTGCAGAAAATGATTCCAATTTTTGCGCCAATGGGTTGGTAACAGCCGATCGCAGTCTGAATCCCCATATTGATGAAGTGAAGAAGGTATATCAACCCATAAAGTTTCAAGCAAATAATTTAAAGCGCGGCCGAGTTAAAGTAACCAATAAGTATGATTTTATAGATCTAAGTGAATTAACATTTACGTGGGTAATCAAAGGAGATAATGTNAATGTTTCCTCGGGGAAAATGAGAACATTAGACCTTGATCCTGGAGAATCAAGAACATTGATATTTAATCTNTCCANCATTCGGCCGAAACCAGGTGTTGAGTATTTTTTAACCATTCAAGTGAAAACAAAATATAAAANACCATTAATTCCNAAAGGGCATTTGGTTGCCTGGGAACAATTTAAATTGCCCATTTACAGAAAACCGATTATTACAAATCCATCGGAGCTATCTGCAATAAATCTTTTTAAAAATGATAAGGGGGTTGAAATATATGGTCAGGGGTTCAAAGCAATATTTTCAAGAGAATCGGGTCAATTAAGCCAATATTCTGTTGATGGAATTGATTTAATAAAATCACCAGCCGAAGCCCATTTATGGCGAGCCCCTACGGATAATGATTTGGGGAATGGTATGCCGGAAAGGACAGCACTTTGGAAATATGCCGGTTCAAGAATGAAAACCAAAATACTATATGGATCCCTCAAAAATAATACGGCAGAAATTATAATAATCAATTTGGATTCACTCAGCAGCACCACACTCACATCCACATATCATGTATATGGGAATGGTGCAATTAAAGTGAAACAAAAAATTGAAATTGAGGATTCACTGCATTCTGAAATGCCAAGATTTGGCATGAAATTTGATATGCCCAGTAGTTTTAAAAAGGTAGAATGGTTTGGACGTGGACCCCAGGAATCCTACTGGGACCGTAAAACTTCTGCGGCCATTGGTCATTATTCGGGATCGGTATGGGATCAATCGTATCGGTATGTCCGTCCTCAGGAAACGGGGAATAAAACAGATATACGCTGGATGGCTTTATCCAACGGAAAAGTGGGCCTCATGGCAAAGGGACTACCCACTTTTGACGGCAGTGTTCATCAATACCCCTATTCCGATTTGNACCACGTGCCAAAAAGTCAAAAGCATGGGAAGTTAGATATTAAACCCAAAGATCATGTGGATTGGCTCATCGATTATAAACAAATGGGTGTAGGCGGTGACAACAGTTGGGGCGCCAAACCCCACAATCATTATTTATTGAACTCAGATAAATATGAATATTCATTCATGTTTATTCCCTTTGAAGGCGGAGAAGATTTAAATAAGCTTTCAAAATTGAAGTTGGATTAAATGAATAAAATTTTCATTATTTCATTCGTTTTGGCTACAGGTGCTGTGGCCTTTATTACATATCAGATCGTTCACGGCATGTTCAAAATGAACTCCTTCTGGGGAAAAATGCAATGTGTGTAAATTTCGAAAATAACTTGTTAGCTATTGGTGGGGTAAAGTACACAAATAAGGAGAAAATTTTTGCAGAGCAGATTTACAAAAGACTCCGGAGACCAGATAAAGAAATTTCCTCCGCCGGTGAAGATCAGTCCTATAAATTCACCAAAGGTAAAGGCACCACCGTGTGGGTGATGTGAGTTGGATGGTGCCCACGGCAGGCCGTGGCTGTCGGCGGGTATGGGCATTGGCATGAAAGGGATGATGAATGCCGCCAAAACCATTGCCGGTACGGCAGTTGATTTTTACAATAACCCAGAAGCGGTCAAAAATGCCAAAAAAGAATTGCTTGAACGGCGGCGGCCAAAATTCAATTATTATTCTTTATTGGGAGGGAGGGAACCACCACTGGGTTATATAAANTAAATTATATTCGACAAAACGATTAAAACGCTCAAATAATTGTTGCATTATGTGTTGATTATTACTTAATATCTCTTTATGTCAATGTTTAAAAAAGTATTTAATATCCTTGGCTTCCAACTTGCTTGGTGGTTGTTTGCCTTTCTTATGGGGGAACTTTATCAAAACAATCACCATAAAGCACATAGAAAGATAAATTTTGCAAATCGATGGTTTGAGATTGATTTAGGTTACTTATTCGCGTTCTTCCTACAAAAATTAAATATTGTTAAAATAAATAAGGCGACTTAGCTATGCGGGATATTTTAGGTACCATAATCTCAATTGCCATTGCAGCATGCTTTGCATGGGCTGGTTCGCAAGGTGGCCCAACTTTGTTCGGTTATCCCGCTTTAATATTCATTGTCGCTATCGGATTTTTGATCCACTGGTTGATATTTTTACCTTCGTTTCTTTTAAAAACAGAAAAATTCTATGACATCACTGGGACCGTTGCTTATTTGGCAATGATAGGTTTTGCAGTTTATACCGTAGGAAGCGGTCCTGATGCGCTGACTTTAAGGACTCAAATTGTCGCAACGATGGTTATTTTCTGGGCATTACGACTGGGCTTGTTTTTGNTGATCAGGATTTTGCAGGTGGGAGAGGATAAACGCTTTCAAGTTGCAAAAACTTCCTTTGCGAAATTTTTAATGTTCTTCAGTATTTCCGGGCTTTGGGTCTTTTTAACAACTGCGAATGCCCTGACCCTAATCTTGAACAATACGGATTTGGAAGGAGACATATATTTCATTATTGGTTCATTGATATGGATTATGGGTATTTCCTTTNAAGTGATTGCAGATGAGCAAAAAAGAAAGTTCAGGGAAAATGATTCCAATCATGGAAAATTCATTACGACCGGTCTCTGGTCCATTTCTCGCCACCCAAATTATTTTGGTGAAATTCTGATTTGGATCGGTATGGCGATCATTTCATTTCCCGCCCTTAATGGTTGGCAATATACGACGCTCATTTCACCCATATTTGTCACACTGCTATTGACTAGGGTCAGCGGCGTAAACCTTTTGGAAAAAAGTGCCGATAAGAAATGGGGAAATTTGGAAACTTACCAGAGTTACAAGTCAAAGACGGCGTTACTCATACCTTTCACCAAATGAAACAGGACATCCACGATGAAAACAAAAAACACTCGAAAATTATTAATATTAATCTTTACAATTGCGTTTGCCACAGGAATTGAAATGCCAGAGTATAAAGTCATTATAAAAGAGGGCCCGTTTGAAATAAGAGAATATGATAGTATGATTATTGCACGAACCCAAATTGAGAATAGTTATCGTGAATCGACCTACACTGGATTTCGTAGAATTGCTGATTACATTTTTGGTGGAAACGATCAAAATATGAAAATTAATATGACTGCTCCAGTGATTTCAGATAGTCCAGTTAATAATGAAGGCAAGTATGAAGTCCTTTTTGTGATGCCTAAAAAACATACATTGAATTCATTACCAAAACCAGTTTCAAGTAATGTAATTATTGAAGAAAGAAAACTTGGTAAAGTTGCTGTTTTACAATTTGGAGGATGGGCAACTGAAAGAAGATCAAAATATTTTCATCATAAGTTAATACAACTACTGCAACTCAAAAATATCGTTCCAAAGCGAGGGGCTATAGTTGCCCAATATAATTCACCTTTTGCATTACCTCCATTTAGGAGGAATGAAATTATCATATCTATAGAGTAATTGATTTGATCCTTGTTACTGGAGCAACAGGTTATGTTGGTGGTCGTCTTGTTGAAAGATTATTACAAGAAGGTTACAATGTTCGGGTTATTGTTAGAGATCCAGATCGTCTGATAGGTAGGCCTTGGTTAAAACGTGTTGAAGTAACCACTGGAGATGTATTAGATAGAAACTCACTTTCTCAAGCGCTATCAGGGATTGATTCAGCTTATTACTTNGTCCATAGTATGCTAGGAGAGAAGAATTTTTCAAATATTGATAAAATTGGTGCAGAAAACTTTGGATACACGGCAAAAGAAAATAATGTAAAACGTATTATTTATCTTGGNGGTTTAGGAAATCCAAAAANATCATTATCAGTCCATTTAAAATCAAGACATGAGACNGGTTCTATTTTATCAAAATCAGGTGTCCCCGTGACTGAATTTAGNGCNGCAATTATTGTTGGCTCAGGTAGCATTTCATTTGAAATGATAAGGGATTTGACAGAAAGGTTACCGGTTATGGTTACACCTCGTTGGGTAACATCGCGTGTGCAGCCGATTAGTATAAGTAATGTTTTAGATTATTTGGTAGCAGCCTTAAAGAAAAATAAAAGTATAGGTCAGATAATTGAAATAGGAGGAGAAGATATTGTCACTTATAAGGATATGATGATTGGCTATGCTAAAGCTCGTAGACTTAAACGTTTTATCATTACTGTACCGGTTTTAACGCCAAGGCTTTCATCGTATTGGATTCATTTTGTAACACCAGTGTCCAAGACAATAGCAAAACCTTTAATAGACGGTTTAAAAAATGAAGTAGTAGTCACAAATTATACAGCGAAAGAAATTTTTCCTGAAATAAAACCCATGAATTATACGATGGCCCTAAAAAATACTTTAAAAAGACTGGAATCCGGTCACACGCCCACATCTTGGAGAGATGCACTGTCCTCCAGTTTACAAGATGGGAAAAAAAATGTAGCGCTCGCATCTCTTGAAGGTATTATCATTGAAAAAAGAGCCACAGTGATCAATGCTAGCGAGTCGTTGGTGTATGATAATTTCATCACATTGGGTGGGGGTCGAGGATGGCTTTATTGCAATTGGTTATGGCAGGTTCGTGGTTTTGTAGATCGAATATTTGGTGGTGTCGGGTTGCGTAGAGGACGCAGAAATCCAACTGATTTACGTATTGGGGATGCTCTTGATTTTTGGCGGGTTGTAGATTTAAAGTCAAATAAATCATTAAGGTTATTTGCTGAAATGAAGCTGCCCGGTAAAGCCTGGTTGCAATTTGAAACAAAAAATAATAATGATCATCAAACAACATTATACCAAACTGCATTTTTTGCGCCCAGAGGTTTAGCCGGGATCGCTTATTGGTATCTGTTATATCCAATTCACAAATTAATTTTTAAAGGCTTATCAAAAAAATTAAAGTTATCCATTGAACATTCTTCAATTATTTGATATANAATTTTACACCCACTACAAATAATATCGATCATAACGCTCATTATTATATGTTATTCTTCTTTATTATTATTTAATTTTAAACATGAAATATCTTAATTCTAAAGAAGTTGGAATGATTATGGGTGTCCATGTATCTACAGTTAAACGGTGGACCGATGCGGGTAAATTACCATGTTACCAAACCCCAGGTGGACACAGAAAATTTATTTTAAGCCACATAAATGAATTTCTGGCAAAGAATAAGAAAAAAGCTAAGAAAGTTAATGTTGTAGAATTNGAGGGTATTAAAGATCGAAAACTTATACAGAATATTGATCACGGAGAATATAAAAAACTAATACCTGTATTTCTGGAACAAGCCCTAAATGCGGATGGAGATAGATTGAAAACCACACTTACTGGTTTATACATGAAACAATATTTTTTACATGAAATATATGATACTCTTGTATTGCCAGTAATGGTATTAATTGGCGATATGTGGGCCAATAATGATATATCTGTTGCGGAAGAACATTTGGCAACTAACACGATAAGAAATGCTGTTAATACTTTAGGGGAGGCCCTTGAACGGAAAGATTACAAAGACAATAGTTATTTACTTAGTCTTGCACTTAGTGGTGATGAACATGATTTACCCCTAATCATGACAAAACAGATTTTAGAAGTAAATGGAATTCCGGTCATTAATTGTGGGTCCAATACTCCGGCAAAATCAATAAAAAAACTGTTGGAAAAATTTCAACCAGATAAAATAATTGTGTCATTAACATATATTGAAAATAAACAATTGGCAAAACAGGAATTAAATCATTTGTTTGAAATTGTCTCGGATCATCAAGTAACAATTTATGTTGGTGGTTCAAACTTTACATATCTATCTAAGAAACAATATAATAAGGCCAAAATGCTTTATTCTATGGCTGATGTATCTCAGATAAGATTCTAAAAATTTAATCATGAAAATATACGAGTTAAATGAAAAGCAAATTATTAAACTACCAATTGAAGTGGTCTTTAATTTTTTTTCAAAACCAGAAAACCTTGCATTAATTACACCTTCAAAATTGGCTTTTAAGATTTTGACCCCAACACCTATAGTTATGACTAATGGTACTTTGATTGATTATACCATCTGTTTAATAGGATTTACTGTGCATTGGCGTACTCTCATTACAAAATATAATCCACCTTATGACTTTGTGGATGAACAAATTAAAGGGCCTTATACTTTTTGGCACCACATTCATACCTTTAAAGAGATTGATGGCGGCGTAGAAATCTGGGATAATGTTAAATATGCAATTCCAATGGGTATTTTAGGTGGAATATTGCATTTTATCTACATTCGGAATGATCTCAAAAAAATATTTTCCCACCGTAAAACTGTAATCAATAATCTTTTTTTAAATGTACAGAATTTCGAGAAAATAAAGACAGTAGGGGAACTAGGTTTATAATGAAAATAGCATTGTTTGGCGCAACAGGGTTTGTAGGATCTTATATTGTTGACGAGCTTATTAATAAAGGCCATAAACCCATTATATTATTACGAAAAAATTCTGAAAAAAAGCTCATTCAATCATCTGAATGTAAAATAATCCAGGGAGACATCAATGATATGGATGCCATCAATAAAACAATAGAAGGCACTGATGCTGTCATTTATTGCATAGGCATTATTCGTGAATTTCCTAAGAAAGGAATTACATATGAAAACCTGCACTTTCATGGTGCAAAAAGATGTATTGATTCAGCGAAAATATTGGGAATAAATCGATTTATTTTAATGAGCGCAAATGGCGCAAAAATTGATGGAACAGGTTATCAGGAAACAAAACATTTAGCAGAAGAATATCTCAAATATACAAATCTGGATTGGACCATCTTTCGTCCTTCATTAATTTTTGGTAATCCCCGAAGTAATGACCGTCCAGAATTTTGTACCCAACTTAAAAAAGATATGTTGAGCCTTCCCATCCCCGCTCCAAATTTCTTCAACGGTTTAAATCCGTTAAATGCTGGTAAGTTCGCAATGTCCCCAATTCATGTAAACAATGTTGCTGCATTTTTTGTCAAATCAATTGAAATGGAAACAACAATAAAGAAGACTTATCATTTGGGTGGTATTGCTTATTACTGGAAAGATATTATTTTAACAATTGCAAAAGCATGCGAAAAGAAAAAATGGACTATTCCTGCTCCTGCTTTTGCCATCAAGATTATTGCCTCGTTATTGGGGAGATTTTCGTGGTTCCCTATAACTAAAGACCANATAACCATGTTANTGGAAGGAAACGTTTGTGATTCTTCGGAAACATTCAATTTTTTCAATATTGAACCAACGCCTTTTAATACAGAAACTTTGGATTATTTAAAGAATTAATATGCAGACATTCTTACCCTACCCAGACTTTAAAAAATCAGCATCCTGCTTGGATTATAAAAGATTAGGAAAGCAGAGAGTGGAAGGGTTGCAGATTTNAAATGCAATTCAAGGTGAGACTACTTTGAAGGGTAAAGCATATAAAGGATGGTTAAATCATCCGGCAACAATTATGTGGAAACAATTTCCTCACGCATTAATGTTATACACNAATACAATGATTAATGAATGGGAAGAAAGAGGATATAATAATTCAATGAAACGATATAAAATTCCGCTTCAAATTAAGATGCCTTTGTGGCTTGGTCACTCAGAATTACATGCATCACATAGGTCTAATCTTTTGAGAAAAGATAAATCATTTTACTCCCAATACAATTGGAATGAATCGGCTGATTTACCCTATGTCTGGCCCGTATAATAATGAAAAGAAGAATAAAAAGAATATTGCTAATTATCATGTTTTTTGGAATTGCCAATGCATTACTCGGGTATGCAAATAATGGACAAAATATTTTAAAAATAGGTGATATAGCTCCCAACTTTTTACTTACTGACCAAGAAGGTAAATTGCATAGATTATCCGATTATCGTGGTCAACGTGTTGTTATTTACTATTTTCCGAAAGCTGATACACCTGGATGAACAAAAGAAGCTTGCGGGTTCCGTGACATTTATGGAGAATATAAAAGAGCTAAAATTAAAGTCTTCGGAATTAGTTATGATTCACCTGAGGCATTAAAAGCATTTAAAACTAAATATAATTTACCTTTTGTATTTTTGTCAGATTCTAAAAAAGAAGTTGCCAAACAATATGGTGCCGCTGGAATGGCTTGGCCAAAGAGAATGACATTTATAATTGACAAAAATGGAAAAATTGAAAAAATTTATAATAAATTGAATGTGAATACTCATGCAGAGCAAATTTTAGATGACTTGTTTCCAAAAAAATAAAATTATTTTTTTTTTATGGCTTGGTATTTTATCAGCTCAAAATAATACCTATCAAATATATGGATTCATAACAGACAATGAATCTGGAGAGGTGCTGATTGGCGCTAATGTATTTATTCAAGAGACGGGTCAAGGGATGGCTACAGATATAAATGGTTATTATGTTTTATCAGAAATTGAATTGAATGAAGTGACTCTGGTCGTCTCATATGTTGGCTATAAACGATTTGAACAGATCATCAGTTTTAAAGAACCTTCAATTAATCTTGATGTTTCAATGAAAGTAGAAGCTATAGAAATCTTTTCAATTGATGTTACTGCTGAAGAAATCGAAAGATTAAATAAAATTGAACCAAGTCGCGTAAATCTTTCGCCACGCATGCTAAAAGCGCAACCAGCTCTGGCAGAGCCAGATATCTTTCGAACTATACAGTCACTCCCTGGCGTTCTTACTAACTCAGAATTTAGTACAGGTCTGATAATTCGAGGGGGAAATACGGATCAAAACCTAATACTCTTAGATGGGATAACTGTTTATAATCCTTCTCATATGGGAGGAGTATTTTCCAATTTTATTGTTGATGCTATTAAAGATGCAGAACTAATTAAAGGAGGATACAACGCAGAATATGGTGGTCGACTTTCTGCAGTTCTAGATATTACAAGCAGGGAAGGTAATCGAAATAAATTTGAAGGAACTTCAAGTATATCTTTATTATCAGCTCAAACCACATTAGAAGGGCCCTTTTTGAATGGAGCTTGGCTTTTTGCTGGTAGGCGAACCTACTTTGACTTACTCCTACCAAAGATATTACCTGAAAAGACGGCAGCGGCCATTCCTCCTTACTATTTTTATGATCTTCAAGGACACATTTTTACTGATTTAAATGAAAAAGATCGTATTTCTTTTAGTTTCTATAATGGAATAGATGACTTTGCATTTAATGACCTTTCATTAAATGCTTACTGGGGTAACAAAACTGGAAGTTTTGCTTACAGGAGAGTTTTTACCCAAAAATTGATTGGAAATTTTCTTCTGGCTAAGAGCAGATTCTTTACCCGATTCAGTTTGGGTGGAGACTTTGGGCTCAATAGCGAGAATTATATTGATGATCTTACTACATCTGCAGATCTTTCTTACTTTTTAAGTGAGGATTTAAATATTTTTTTTGGTGGCCAATTAAAAAATTACGAAATTAGTTATGAAAGTTCTTTTGGAGATAGCTCAACTTTCAATCTTCCTAATGAACCATCTGAAACTTCCATATATACCAAAGTCAAATGGAAGCCAAATAGCAAATTAATTGTTGAACCTGGTCTCCGGATAAATACATTTACAGCTCATGATCAATCTTTCTACCCAGATTTTCGTTTTGGGATGAAATACATTTTGAATTCATCACAATTCATCAACTTGGCAGTGGGGAATTATCACCAGTTTATTGAAACTTTTCAAGATGATTATAATCCACCTTTCCTTGATAATTGGGTGGCAATAGATAATTCTGTTGATCCAGCTATGTCAACACAATATGTTTTAGGATATGAGCAGTATATAGGAAGAAAATATAAACTTCAGGTAGAAGGATATTATAAAGATATTAAAAATTTGTTAACTTTTGAAGAAACACGTGCATCGACTGATGGGCAACTTCCATCTGAAAATTTGTCAGATTTATTGACGACTGCAGATGGATATGCTTACGGCTTAGAGATATTTGGACAGAAAACAGCAGGAAAACTTACTGGCTGGCTGGCTTATACGTGGTCAGTCAGTAGAAAAAAAATGAATGGGAATGAATACTTTACTAACTGGGATCGTAGTCATGTATTCAATGTCCTAGGAAGTTATCAGGCAAATAAAAAATATGAGTTGAGCTGGAAATGGACCCTGCAATCAGGTCAGGCATATACACCCATCAATGGATATTTTATGGAGAACTTGCCTGGAAATCCTGAATTTCAATATCGAACAATTCCAGGCACAAGAAATGGCGGGCGTTACCCTGCTTATCATCGTTTAGATCTTGGTTTAGTACGTCATTCTAAGTTTAGAAACGAAAAATTTGATGTATTTTTACAAATAATTAATACTTATAACAGAAAGAACGTTTTTCGTTACGTTTATAATTTAGGTAGTATATATAATGGAATAGATGATGATGGTGATTGGGATGTGCTAAAACATGATAAAAATAAAAACAAACGACCTGATGTTGGTGAAACAAACGTCGATGAAGCTGATGAAGGTCGCATTCAAAGACAGGCCTTAAATATTTTTCCTATTATTCCAACTATAGGTATCACTTTTGAATTTTAAAACATATAAAAAGTTAATAGTTATTTCATTATTGATATTTATTGGATGTGATATTCAAGATGTTGATTCGCCTTACATAGAAAAAATTACAGTTTTTGCAAATATTCAAGCTAATCTACCAATGCTTGATACACTTTTTGTTTCTAGAACTTCTGCGATTGATGAAGATATTGATGCTGAACAACTTTGGATCTCTAATGCTATTGTCAAAATTTCAGATGGAAAACAAATAGAAACCGCATTTCCAGTAACGGGAAGGCCGGGCCGATATTTAACTCGAAAAGATTATTTCTATAGATCTGGAACAAAATATAATTTAACAGTGGAAATTGATGGGAAAACACTGACCGCAGAAACAACCACACCAGAAAAAATGGTGATTGAATCAGTAAAAGATGATGTATATATGTGTAATGATGAGTCAATACCTATACCGTATATAAATACTAATAATGTATCCTTCTCAGAGAATGGTATATCTCCAACTGGAAGAATTGATACTGTTTCTTATAGGTCAGGAGAATGTTTTACGGCTAGCTTTGCCTCATATCCATTTTTTGAGATTGACTTTAATGTTGAGGACTATAGTACTGTGCGTATTTTAAACCTGGCACTTGACGCAGATAAGTTAGGTATTGAACCAGAGGATATGGATTATAATAGTAATGGGATTAGAGACAGTTCATTCGTGAACTTAATATATGATACAACTCTTGTATACAAACTTTGGAAAGGAGAGTATTACCGAGATAAGAATAATAATCCTTATCGACAAAACCCATGGGTTTGGACCGTAGAAACTGCTCCAGTAAATATGAGTTGGTTATTTTTTAATTATTACGGACTTCAACTGATTATTTTCCAAGCAACAGATAATAATTATTATCAATACCTTAAAGGTGACCCATTAAATCAAAATATTTATTCACTACCCAATTCAAACATTGAGGGCGGTTATGGATTATTCTCCTCAACTTACGCCAGTTATTTCTTAGTATACCTTAAACCGGAAGAAAAATGAAAAAACTATTTTTGGTATTAATAATTTTTGCAGGATGCGAAAAAGAATCCAACTCAAATCCAAAAGGATTGAAAACGGAAAATGTGATATTAATTACTCTGGATGGCGTTCGTTGGGAAGA
>PAXB01000021.1 GCA_002715035.1 Fidelibacterota bacterium | reverse complement strand
AAGATCAATAACAGGAATTTTAAAAAAATTATTAGATTGGGCTACTAAAATGAAACTAAGTGGTAATATGAGTAAGAGGTTTTTCATTCAGTTATTTGTTATTTCTGATTAAGATAAAGCACTCAATAGGCTGTCAATTTCTCCAGTATTATTATAAAAATGTGTTGAAACACGGATAGCATTATGACCATCTCTCTGGTGTTCATCAATATGAGTTTTTATTTTATTCTCAATAAGCGGAACAGCTTCCATCGCATCAAGGCCATCTTTTTCGAAAATTGTTGATCCAGGAGCAGATAAACTTAGGGAAGCACCGCTCAGTAGTGTTACCCCTTGAATTTTTTCAAGACCATCTTTTAAATAATCTGAAAGAAATCGACACCGTTTTTCAATATTTTCTTGTCCTAATTTATTTGCAAAATTAAGGGCGGCTAATATGGCAGCCCGGATAGGAAAATCTTTTGTACCAGGAGGTTCTATACGTGGGGACTCCAAAGTAGTATCAGCTGCAAAAACTGATTTGATGCGATCGCGAGCATCCCTTCGAATGTAAAGAAAACCTGTTCCTGCAGGTGCAAGAATCCATTTATGTAAACTAACCGCGTAGGCATCACACCCCAATTCATGGATGTCAATGGGAAACTGTCCTACGGCTTGCGCTCCATCAACCAATGTTAACAGGCCTCGTTTTCGCGCCATGGCTGCTAATTGCTTTACCGGATAAAGGTGACCGCCGCGAGTTACATGACAAAAACTCAAAGCTTTTGTTTTTGGTGTAATCGCTTTTGAAAATCGTTCCACCACATCTGATTCACTGGTTAACGGACTAGGAATGAAGATTTGTTTCACCTTTATTCCATCTCGTTCTTGTCGATACATCCATGGCCCCAATCCAGCAGGATGTTCTTGGGTTGTAATAATAACTTCGTCCCCTGGTTTTAATATTAAACCAGTGGCCTGCATGTGCAGGGCTTCCGATGCATTTCGAGTAAGCACAATTTCATCTGTTTGGGTACCAAACATATTAGCCAAACCAGGCATTACTTTTTTGGCAATCTGTTCTTGAAGATCATGCTTACCATGAAGAGGTTCACTGGAAATGGCTTCATATCCTTTCTTTACTGCATTGATAACAACAGCAGGTGGCATACCGAGACTAGCGTTATTCATATAGGTAACACCACGCTCAAGTATAAACTGTGATCTTACTTTTTGCCAGTCCGTATCATCGGTTCCTGTTGGGGTAATAACAGGATATAATTCCTCTGTATTTCCTTCGATATAATCTCCAGGTAGAATTGTTGATACGGCACCAACCAAACCAGATTTCATAAAGGATCGACGGGAAAATTTAGACAAAGATTTTTTCGACATATTTATTGTTATAGCTTAATGGTTCTGCTCCAAAAATTCGAAGATGTCATGGTGCATTTCATTTTGGGTTAGGCATGTATTCATCATATCACAGTTTGCCTCCTAGAGCCCTTTTTGCACGTAGCGCCTTATTGCGCCTACTGCCCTCTCCACATCGTTATTTGAGTTATAGAAATGAGGTGAGAAGCGAACTCCCGCCCAATCCTCACCTCCAAGGTTAGCGGCAACGATACCATCCTCTTCAAGGGCTTTCACTACCTTCGCCGGCTCTAAGTTAGCGGGGCGGAAAGTGACCACCGCCGAACGAAGGGCGCGTTCATCCGAGGTAAAGATGTATATATCTTTGATTTTTTGAAGCTCTTCAATGATTTCGGTTGCGATATTCCCGCTCCTTTCTTCGATCTTCTCCTGACCGATTTTCCGGAGAAACTTAATTTGTTGCCCGAAGGCATGAATGGCGGGAGTATCACGCTGGCCTAATCCTTCGTGTGTCTGGGCCAACCCCTCACGACCCTTGTAGGCGCTGTANATGGAAGGCCAAAACCTCTCCTGGANAGATTTNTTTACAAACANAACGCCGGTCTCCTTGGGACCGCATGGCCACTTGTGAGCNCTNCCNGANTANAAGTCGGGCTGAATNTCGGAAAGATCAACATCCANNAGACCTAAGCTTTGAGCACCNTCTATCAGCGTGATTATCCCCCTNTTTCTTGCCATACCGCAAAGCTCCTTGGCGGGGAAGAGATCTCCCACTGTGTTGCTCAGGTGCGTGAAAGAGAGGACGCGGGTNNGAGNAGTCAAGGCCTTTTTAAACGCTTCCAAGTAGTAGTCAAAACCTGGGTGGGGATTCAGAGGAGAAACTTCATTAACAGTGAAGCCGAATCGCTTACCTCTCTCTTTCCACGCCTCATTGTTGCTAGGATGATTATCCGAAAAGATTACTACTTCATCACCGGCTCTTAGATCGAGACCGTTGGAGACCCAGTTGTCGGACTCGCTAGTGTTTCGTGTGATTAGAATCTCTTCCGGGGTTACTCTCAGATATTTGGCCAACTGTTGACGTGTCTTCTCCTTAACCTCTCTCATCTCTGCCCGGTAGCTCGGTACCGGTTTACTATCGAGGCGCTTCGTGTAATTGTAAACGGTCTCAAGAACCGGTGCAGGGGACGGGCAGAGATTAGCAGCATTTAGCACTGTGAGTTCAGGCGGCATGAGGAACTGAGATCTTATAGTTTTCCAGTCCACTGTACCGGCAGACGTAATTGGGTCAGTCATTCTTACCGGCTTTGAACCGAGCAATGTCTGGTGGCTCAGGATTGCGGCAGAACCTCCCATTGCAAAAAGACGGGCAAACTCACGACGGCTCATGGAATGTGTTGTCATAGAGACCTCCACATCTTTGATTGAGAATAAATAATTGAAATGGAGAAAAACAGAATAGCGACTTTCTTCATAATGAACTCCTTGGTTTTAAAACTTAGCTGGAAAATTAAGAATTAAGCAGGAGTTACCCAACAATGGAGGCTTTATTGCTTTAGTTATAACATAGTCTAATAATTAAAGACACCATTCCCATATTTCACACCTGTAGCATGGCTATTCAATTCCTGGAAAACACCCATGAAACTGTAGGGGATTTTATAATATTTGAAAAATGTACGAATATGACTTTCTTTCTTAAAAAATGCCTGGAAATTGATGCCCATGGTTAACCCCACAACCCGCTGCTTATTTGTCTCCAATTCACCGCTATATCCCCTGGAATAATAACTCAGCCCCACTTGTAAATAATCCGTTGGCAATGGTTTTTGTTGTCCAAACATTTTTCTCATCCCAATTCCATTCACTTCCAGAGTCACCATTTGCCCTGCATAATCTGTGGTAAAATCTCTTTTTATGTTATCCCGAAAATCGCTGGAGGGAATATAGGACCAATCCAGATGAATGGTCTCATCCAGAGCGGGATGGAGATATAAATATGCGCCCAATCCACTTCCCAATAGATTAAAGAGGATATCTTCTGTGGATGCATTATAATCTGTATAACCGTCTAATAGCTCTATAACCACACCATTGAAAGCTGGAATCGTAAACCCCCAGAAGGCAGAGGCTTTTTTTGAAAACCCATTGCGCTCATAATTATGAATTAAAGCCCGGGTTAATAAACTCCATGTATATGCATGCCCTAATTTATCCGCTCCTCCATTATAAGAATTCTTCCCAAACCATCCTTCATTTTCCACAGCAAACTCTCCGGTCCACCGCTCAGAATAATTCCAGAAAATGGCCCCGCCAACAATAATGGCGCCTTGAATCGCCAGGGAATAATAGTGAGCCCTCGGGTCCGGCTGATATAGATTATTGTTCACTTCTTTATCAATTAGCGAAGATGTTTGGCTGTATAAAAAGCCAATACAGGTAAAACATAATCCTATTTTTATGATTTTATTTTTAATGATAATTCATTCTTAATATAAATTGAATCGAAAATTACAACGAATCTGGACAAATCAAAAATTGTCCTCGTGAAAATGATTACTATAATAATTGATCGACTAATCTGGGTACCCCAACGCCGGCGGTTTCTTTTATTATTTCAAATGGATAATGATTATCACCCTCAAGCCCTTTTGGATCAATATAATATTTTTGGGAAGATGAAGTGGCATAATTCAATAATCCCGCCGCCGGGTAAACAGACAGAGACGTTCCGATCACCATTACAACATCTGCCATTTCAACAATAGGAATTGCTTTTTCAATCATAGGTACTGCTTCTCCGAACCATACAATATGGGGCCGGAGTTGAGAACCTTTTTCGCAGGTATCACCCATTTTCATTTCCCAATGATCCAATTCATAAACCAAACCNGAATCAACTGAACTTCTGGCCTTGTTTACTTCACCGTGGAGATGAATCACATGGGTNGAACCGGCCCTTTCATGAAGATCATCTATATTTTGAGTTATGATACTTACATTATATTTTTNCTCAAGTTTTCCCAAGGNAACATGTGCTTTATTTGGTTNCGCTACACGAACCTGTTTTCGGCGATCATTATAGAACTTGAGAACCATCTCTGGATCTCGTTCCCAAGCCTCNGGNGTTGCCACATCATAAACATTATGATTTTCCCATAATCCATCGCTGTCCCGAAATGTTTTGAGACCGCTTTCCGCACTCATGCCTGCCCCGGTGAGTACTACAATCTTTTTCATATCATTAATCTAATTCTTTTATGAGATAAGTACTTCAAGATTCCATATGACTTGCATTATATTGGACTATCAAATGAAAGTAAAACTATGGCATGGATTGATGTAATAGATGAAAATAATGCAGACGGCTCCNTAAAAGATCAGTATGAAAAATTAACCGAACCNTGGGGCGGTGTGGATAATATTCTCAAAATTCACAGCCTCAACCCNGAATCTCTNGCGGCCCATGTNCANCTNTATAAAACAATTATGTNTGGCAAGTCACCCATCCGGCGGACAGATCGTGAAATGATNGCCGTTGTTGTATCAGCCATTAACCAGTGTCATTACTGAATNACACATCATGGGGAGGGGCTCCTCAAACTAACAAAAAATGAAGCACTGGTTAGCCAACTGAAGTCCGACTATACNTTGGCGGATATTTCACCGGCCCAAATGGAGATGCTCAACTATGCGGCAAAACTCACCGAGCGGCCGGCCGATATGATTGCCGGAGATGTGGAGCGCCTCAGGAATTCAGGCTACAAAGACCGTGCTATTTTGGACATCAACCAGATTGTGGCCTATTTTGCATATGTGAATCGGTTGGCTGATGGTTTGGGCGTTGATCTTGAAGATTTCTGGACAAAAAAATAAAATTGCCTGACCAACCGAAACTGAAACGGGTCCTGTCTCTCATGGATGCTACCATGATCAATGCGGGGGGAATTATCGGTTCGGGAATTTTTATGGTTCCCGCAACCGTCGCGCTTTACACGGCCTCATCCTCCCTCTTTTTTATGGTATGGATCCTGGGCGGTATCGTCAGCCTTTTTGGCGCCCTATCCGTAGCGGAACTGGGTGCCGCCATGCCCAAAGCCGGCGGTCAGTATGTTTACCTTAATGAAGCCTATGGCCCAGTTTGGGGATACCTCTATGGCTGGTCCGCAGTGGCTGTGATTAATACCGCATCCATGGCTGCGGTGGGCGTTGCTTTTGCGGAATACCTTAAATTTTTCTATACCATTTCAGATTTGGCTGTCAAAGAGATTGCCATTTTTTCCATCATCCTACTTACAATAATCAATATTGTTGACGTGAAATCCGGGGCGCGGTTCCAAAACATATTCACATTTGCAAAATTAGGGGCTATCCTTGGTGTGATTTTATTGGGATTATTTCTTGAAGGTGGTTCAACCCAAAACTTCTCCCCCCTATTCACGGATAGACCCCCCCTATCGCTGATTGGTCCCCTGGGGTTGGCTATGGTGGCCGTCCTTTGGACATTTGACGGATGGATATTTGTCACCTATGTCGCGGGCGAAGTCAAAAATCCTGAACGGAATATTCCACTGTCGCTTATTTTCTGTATGGTCATCGTTGTGTCCGTTTACATTGCATTGAACACCGTTTTGGTTTATGTACTCGGATTTGATCAAATGATCGGTTCTGAATTGGTCATGGCTGATGCAGCATCAAAATTTATTGGAGGAAAGGGCGCGGCCATTGTTACAATCATTATACTAATTTCACTCATTGGGGCTAACAATGGATTTATACTTACCAGTGCCCGAATAAATTATGCCATGGCAAGAGATAATAGATTTTTTAAACAGGCAGCATTTATCCACCCCAAATTTCAATCTCCGGCCAATGCGCTGATTATTCAATGTATTTGGGCGTGTATCCTAACCTTTAGTGGCACCTTCAATCAATTGATNACNTANATCATTTTNGCTTCNTGGATATTTTATGGNATGTCCGCCGGCGCTGTTATTATTTTGCGAAAGAAAAAACCCGATATGNATCGTCCATACAAAACACCATTNTATCCNTGGATACCAATCATTTTNATTTTNTTCGCNATNTTNNTAACNNTNAATACNATTNTNGAAGCGCCNNGNGATGCAGCCATCGGTACCGGGATTATTCTGGCGGGACTTCCACTATATTATTACTGGAAAAAGAATGACTGATATAAAANACCAAATCGATTCCGCTGTTNATNCTGCCTGGGAAGAAATTGTTTCATTTATTCAATCTTTGGTTCAATCTCCCAGTTTAGCTAATGATGAAGGTCCGGTTCAGAAATTAATTAGCGAAAAACTTGAAACTCTCGGCCTCGCGCCAGAAAAAGTCCCTATCCGATTTGATGAATTAAAAGACCATCCTGCCTTTTGTGATGATGGGTTTTCTCCCAATACCCGCGTGAATGTTATTGGCCAGTGGAAAAATGATGGCGGTGGCAAATCCATCATTCTCAANGGTCATGTNGATGTGGTGCCCACTGGACCTTTGGAACTATGGGATGAATCGCCTTGGTCAGGTTCCATAAAAGATAAACGTATTTATGGACGTGGGTCCTGCGATATGAAAGCTGGACTTACTTCTGCCATTTTCGCTGTCCAGATTCTNCAGAGTATTGGATTTGAACCCAAGGGTAATGTGATGATTCAAAGTGTTGTTGGAGAAGAATCCGGCGGTTGCGGCACACTGACCAATATNGTAAAAGAATACTCCGCCGATGCGGCTGTCATCTTGGAGCCCACATCGTTAAANATCTCCCCCATTCAATCTGGTGCCCTTACNTTTCGGTTAACGATTCCAGGTAGAGCCACTCATGCGGCCATGCGGTGGGATGGTGTCAGCGCCATTGAAAAATTTAATTTAATTCATCGGTCTATATTGGAATTTGAAAAAGAACGCCATCAATCATTCGATATAAAATATTATGAATCCAAAGATCGTGTGGCACCCATCAATATTGGAACCATTAAAGGCGGAGAATGGCATTCCACCGTACCGGAAACTGTTGTTGCAGAAGGACGTTTGGGCGTTTTNCCAGNTGAGTNAGCNCANGACGCACGAGATNCATTCGAGACCCACCTTNANACTATTTCAGAAACNGACGATTGGCTGAAAGANAATNTTCCCANAGTNGAATGGTTTGAAGGCCAATTTGAATCGGGNAAAACNGANANNNATCATCCGCTNATTNAATCACTTTCAGATTGTTATNATCAAACAACCGGNGATNCACCNATAATTGAGGGTGTNACCTACGGTTCTGACTTGCGACTCTTCACAAATCATGCCCATATTCCCGCCGTTCTATTTGGCCCGGGAGATGTCCGCCTGGCTCATNCGGCCAACGAATATGTAGAAATTGATGAGNTAATCACAACTGTGAAAATTATTGCAAATATGATTGTGGCTTGGTGTGGAAGCNCCCATGAATAANAATTTCGGCTGCCAGAATATGGTGGACCCTATCAAACGCGTTTTAATNAAACACCCCAAAGACGCTTATAAAAATCAATCCAAGGTTGATCAAGAATCACCACAACTAAATTATTTCGATGTACCGGATTTTGAAAAAGCAATTTCCGACTATGATAAATTCGTGGAATTCTTGGAATCATGTGATATAGAAATTCATTTTTTACCGGAAAAGGATACCACTTCCTTAGATTCAGTTTACACCCATGATCCCTGTGTTATTTCTAACGGTGGTGTGATTCTTTGCACCATGGGCAAGGATGCTCGGGTGCCCGAATCAAAGACCATGGAAACCTACTTTGAATCCATTGGTATTCCCATCCTCGGGCGCATTGAATCTCCCGGGACTTTAGAAGGCGGCGATGTGGTATGGATCGATGAACGGACCGTAGCCATCGGTGAAGGATATCGTTCCAATGCAGAGGGGATTCGCCAATTCAAAACATTATTAGGTCAACACGTGGATAAAGTGATTACCGTCCCACTACCCCATTGGACCGGGCCTGCAGATTGTCTCCATCTCATGAGTAATGTTTCTCCAATCGATCATGATTTATATTTGGTGTATTCCAGATTGCTCCCCGTTTCATTTCGGCAATATCTTCTCGACTGCCAAATTAAACTTATAGAAGTCCCAGATGAAGAATATGAGTCAATGGGTTGNAANGTATTGGCAGTGGCACCGCGAAAAGTGATCATGATTGAAGGTAATCTAATTACACAAAAACGTTTAGAAACTGAAGGCGTAGATGTCCATACTTACAATGGAACAGAAATTTCAATCAAAGGTTCAGGTGGCCCCACTTGTTTAACGCGGCCATTTTTAAGATCTGCAGAATGAGTTACGAAAACCAATTCACGGCCCATACCCAGCTTAAGGTATCTCCTTTCTTCAAGCGGACGTCAAAGTTGAATGAATCCCAGGAATGGAGGAGATGGTCCGGATTTCTGGCAGCCACCAATTATGAGCTTCATCATGAAAATGAATATTTTGCAATCCGGACAAAGGCTGCCCTCTTAGACATAACACCATTAAAAAAATATATTATTGAAGGNCCAGATTCTCAGCGGTTCCTAAATAGATTGGTAACACGAAATATTAACATCTGCAAAGTTGGGCAGGTTATGTATACTCCCTGGTGCGATGAAGAAGGGAAAGTTATTGATGATGGCACCGTCCAAAGACTGTCCGAAAATAAATTTCGCATTACCAGCGCCGAACCAAACTTGAATTGGATTCAGCATAATGCAACAGGAATGGATCTCACCGTAACNGATGATTCCGTCTCCACTGCGGCACTGGCACTTCAAGGACCTAACTCTCGAGCCATTCTTAACGAAGTCGCGTCGGATTCATTGGACAGCCTAAAATTCTTCTGGATGATGGATAACACATTCGGTGATATTTCCGTATCCATTTCCCGTACGGGCTACACTGGAGATCTTGGTTATGAAATTTGGATGAATCCGAAAGATGCAATCGCCGTTTGGGATTTACTTTTGGATAAAGGAAAATCATTCGGTATCACTCCCACGGGTCTCCAAGCTTTGGACATTGCCCGGATCGAAGCGGGACTCATCCTGCTGGATGTGGATTATGTATCATCCCGCCATGCCATTATTGAATCCCGTAAATCTTCACCCTACGAATTGGGNTTAGGCTGGGCAGTGAAAATGAAGAAAAAAGATTTTATTGGCAAAGCTGCATTAGAAGCTGAAGTGGGTCGCGGCCCGGAATGGGACTTTGTGGGCATCGAAATCCAGTGGCATGAATTAGAAAAACATTTCCGAAAGGCTGGATTAGCACCGGGGCTCCCGAGCACTGCTTGGCGAGCCAGTACACCCTTATATAAAGGAAGTGAACAAGTGGGTTATGCAACCAGCGGCGCTTGGTCTCCCATCCTGAAACGATATATCGCCCTAGCTCACGTGAAATCAGAATATGCTGGCGAAGGATCAGAACTCATGTTTGAATTAAAAGTGGAACATTACCGAAAACTCACCCCAGCCAAAGTAGTAAAAACACCCTTCTTTGATCCGGAAAGGAAGCGCTCATGCCCGGTGTAAAAAAGTATGATGCTATCGTCATTGGCGGTGGACATAATGGACTTACCGCTGCGGCTTATTTGAGCCGTGCCGGGAAAAAAGTGCTGGTTTTAGAACGGCGATATATTCTCGGTGGTGCGGCCGTTACAGAAGAAATTTTTCCAGGGTTTAAATTTTCAGTTTGTTCTTATGTAGTGAGTTTGATGAAGCCCAATGTGATGCGGGAACTGATGCTACCCAAGTTCGGATTGGAACTGCTTCCATTAGAAAGCACATTCACGCCGTTGGATAATGATTACCTGCTTCGTACTGCAGATGCGGACCAGACCTACCGGGAAATAGCGCGGCATTCCTTGCGCGATGCTGAAGCCTATACGCGGTTTGGGCCGCTTATGGGACAGATTGGGATGGCGGTTCGCCCCATTTTGGAGACGATTGCCCCAAACCCCATTCGCCCATCTTTATCGGATTTATCAAAAACAAAAAAATTATTAGATCATTTTAAAACGCTATCATCTGAACAATTCGAATATTTAACCAAACTTATGACAATGAGCTCAGCTGACTTTTTGGACGAATGGTTTGAATATGAACCGCTGAAAGCATCCATGGCCGCCAGTGGAATTATTGGCACTTTTATGGGGCCACGTTCTCCCGGATCCGCGTANGTAATGCTTCACCACTACATGGGCGACATTGATGGTGCTTTTCGTGCCTGGGGATTTCAACGGGGCGGTACGGGTGCAGTGAGTATGGCCATCGCCCGATCGGCAAAACATTTTGGCGCTGATATCATGACGGAAGCTCCTGTAGAAAAAGTCATGGTGAAAAATGGGAAAGCGGTTGGTGTTGCTTTAGAAAATGGCGATGAATACAAATCGGATATTGTTATTTCGGGACTGGATCCAAAACTCTCCTTTTTGAAAATGGTGGATGAAAGTGATCTTCCTTCTGATTTTGTGACAGATATTAAAAACTTTCGAATTCGCGGCTCTTCCGGAAAAGTGAATCTCGCTCTTGATGGATTGCCGAATTTTACTTGTCTCCCCGGCGAAGGCCACCATCTACGTGGCGCAATTTCTATCAGTCCCAGCTATGACCATTTAGAAAAAGCCTACGATGATGCGAAGTATGGAAATTTTTCTCAAGAACCTTATATGGATATTATTTTACCGTCCGTGTTGGACCCTGATATGGCTCCGCCAGGAAAACACGTCATGTCCTGTTTTGTTCAGTATGCGCCTTACGATATTAAGGGTGGTTGGAATGACCAAAAGCGTGAAGCATTCGGCGATGCGGTGATTAATACCATCGCCCGTTTTGCGCCCAATATCAAAGATATTATTTTGCATCGACAGGTGCTTACACCGGCAGATTTAGAATCCACTTTTGGTCTTACAGAAGGAAATATTTTTCATGGTGAACTTTCGCTACAGCAATTATTTACCATGCGACCTGCGGTAAAATGGGCAGATTATACAACACCAATCAAAAATTATTTTCAATGTGGCTCGGGNACGCATCCCGGTGGCGGAATCACTGGATCGCCCGGTGAAATGGCTGCGAAAAAGATTTTAGGAATTTGGTCATGAACCGATTTGATGTCATCGTTGTTGGCGGCGGAATAAACAGTCTTGTTACTGCTTCTTTATTGGGGAAAGCTGGGAAGAAAGTAGTGGTTCTTGAAGCCCGAGATCAAGTTGGTGGATTGGCTTCTACTACCGAATTCGCACCGGGTTTTAAATGCAATGCAATTAATGATATTGTGAAATGGATTGATCCACGTATTACAAAACAACTTGATTTAGAAAGCCACGGATTATCGTTGATCCAACCAGATACGGTTCGAATAGCGTTGGGAGAAAATGGAAAGAATATCACCTTCCACCGCGATTCCAAAAAAACTTCGGAATCCATATCAGCCCATTCAGAAAAAGATGGAAAAGTTTGGGGCGAATTCACAGAATACATCCAGAAGCTTGCTCAATTTTTAGAAAAACTTTATGAAATAACACCCCCAAATCTCCCAAATGTTGGACTTAAAGAAGCATTGCGAATGCGATCCATGTTAGGTCCGGTTAGGAGACATGGTACCCGTGGATTGGTGGATCTCATGAGAGTGGTTCCCATGATGATGCCGGAGCTCATGGACGAATGGTTTGAGAATGAATTACTCCGGGGTGCGGTTTCTACAGCGGGGATTCACCATTTATCCTTCGGCCCTTTTTCAGCGGCAACGGGATATAATCTATTGCATCAGCATGTTCATAGTGATGGGGTATTTCACAATGCTCAATTTGTAAATGGTGGTACAATCGAATTAGCAAATGCATTAAAATCTTTTGCTGAATCTGTCAATGGTGAAATTCGGACAAATTCAAAAGTCAGTGCCATTAATGTTGAAAATGGAATTTGCAGTGGCGTCACTTTACAGGATGGCGAAGTAATTAATGCGAACAAAGTTGTATCAGGATTAGATCCAAATAATACGTTTATAAAATTGGTCGGTCCATCGAATCTCAATCCCAATTTTAACACCCAACTTAATAATATTAGATATCGCGGCAGCACGGTTCGTATTCATTTTGCATTAAATGGACTTCTGGAAATCAAGGGTGTAACTAAAGATCAAATGGGTACCGTTTTTTCTATTAGTCCATCTATTGAATATTTAGAACGAGCATCAGATTCAGTGAAATATGGACGGCTTCCAGATAATCCTTATGTGGAATTCACCATTCCATCGGTAATAAACCCTAAATTTGCACCAAATGGAAAACATGTATTATCTGCCACGGTGCAATATGCGCCCTATCATTTACGGGGAATGAATTGGTCCGAAGAATTAAAATCTCAATTGAAAAATAATGTGGTAAGCATACTTGAAAACTACATTCCCAATTTTTCATCCATGATTGAGTCATCATCATTACTAACACCTGTGGATTTAGAAAGCCAATTTGGTCTCACAGAAGGAAACTTGAACCATGGCGAAATGACGTTGGATCAATTCATGTTTATGCGTCCGACTATAAGCTCGGCCCAATATAAATCGCCTATTGAGAATCTCTTTTTATGCGGGCCGGGAACCCATCCTGGCGGTGGACTCCATGGTACAAATGGGTTTAATGCTGCGAAAATAATATTGAAATAATGACCTTTAAAAAAACAGCCGAAACTTTGCCAAAAGGCGCACATACTCTTGAACGAAATTATTATGTGAATCCGGAAATTCTCCAAAAAGAGTACGANAATCTTTTCTTAAATAAATGGATCTGCGCCGGTCGTTCATTGAACTTGGCAGAAAATGGCCAATATAAAGTGATCAATATTGACACGGAAAGCGTCATTGTTCTGCGGGACCAAAATGGAGATTTGAAAGCCCACTTTAATGTATGCCGACATCGTGGAACCCGAATTTGTAAAAATGAATCGGGCCAATTTTCCAAATCCATCCAATGTGGCTACCACGGTTGGACTTATGATTTGAAGGGGAAACTAACCGGCGCCCCACATATGGATGCGGTGGACGGATTCAAGAAAGATGATTACCCGCTTCATGCTGTAGCACTGGCAGAATGGGAAGGGTTTATTTTTATCAATTTGTCGGATGAACCAGAAGATTTTGATTCTATTTTTTCCCCAATAAAAGATCGCTTCAGTCCCTGGAATATTTCTGATTTGGTCGTTCAGGAAACAAAAAAATATCAAGTTAAAGGTAACTGGAAACTGGTGATCCAAAATTATTGTGAATGCTACCACTGCCCAATTCTTCATCCGGAACTGGCTGCCATTCACAATTACATGGGTGGCCGCAATGACCTTCACGAAGGTCCTTTTTTGGGTGGTTATATGGATTTTAATGATGACAAAGACAGCATCACCGCCAGTGGTAAATTATGCTGCCCCCCTTTGGATGGCGTAACAGATAAAAACTTAAACCGCGTATATTATTATGCCATTTCCCCCAATATGCTTTTGAGTCTGCACCCGGAATATGTCATGTATCACACNGTTTGGCCAGATGGCGTTGACAAATGCAAAGTCATCTGTTCCTGGCTTTTTACAAAGGATGTTGTTGAATCCGGAAAGTATAATACACAAGATGCCATCGATTTCTGGGATATGACCAATAAACAAGATTGGTANATATCTGAATTATCTCAATTAGGAATCCAGTCTAAAAAATATTCTCCTGCACCTTATTCCGGNCAGGAAAGTTTGCTCGCCGCTTATGATAAATATTATTTGAGCGAACTAAATAAATAATTGATTCAGTTTAAAATCTANCGAATATAAACTGTCTTCATATTGGTAAACTCCCGAATCCCTACTTCAGATAGTTCTCGACCATAGCCTGATTCNTTAATTCCACCAAANNGCAATCAGGATACTAGGTTAGTCATAAATCAATTTATCGTGAGATAATGACTTCAATCCTTAGTTCTTAGATTAAAAATNGAAGGCAACTTATGAGTTGGGTTGATTATCTAATTTTTGAATTGCAGTCTGCTNAATCTCTTACAAAGTCACTCCCTATTCAATAAAAAAATNNAAAAAGGTTTGTCAAATTGANTTTTAGAGANNAGGCNCCTCCNTTATGAGGNTGCAATTAACTTTCAATTCTTAAATTATTAATGGGGAAACCAATGGGTCATCCTTAATTTATTGGCATATTTTAATCCAATTTATTTAATAGAATCATAAAGATAATTCATTGTTAAAAGATATTACCCAAGATTTTTCACGTCGGCATATTGGTCCCAACTTGGCAGAGCAGCAGGAAATGCTTTCCCAATTNGGATTGAAGTCCATTAATGCGTTGATTGATAAAACAATCCCAAAAAAAATCCAGACTAAATTNGGACTCCATATTGGACAAGGGCTTGATGAATTTTCTCTCCTGAAAAAAATAAAGGAGATTGCATCAAAAAATATTGTAGCCAGATCTTATATTGGGATGGGATATTACGGCACCATTACACCGCCGGTTATTCAACGAAATATTTTAGAAAATCCTGGTTGGTATACGGCTTATACCCCCTATCAGGCTGAAATTTCTCAAGGTCGCCTGGAAGCGTTGGTGAACTTTCAGACCATGGTGACAGATATGACTGGTTTAGATATTGCCAATAGTTCACTTCTGGACGAAGCCACAGCCGCGGCAGAAGCCATGATTATGCTTTTTCATTCAGCCCAAAAAAGAAATCGATTTCTCGTAGCCGAAAATTGCCATCCCCAAACCATTGATGTCCTGAAAACACGGGCGAACCCCATTGGCATTGAACTCTCGATTCAATCCACTGATACATTCGATTTTAGTGATGATGTTTTCGGTGCCTTAATCCAGTACCCTGCCACGGATGGAAAAGTGGTTAACTATTCTGACCTTTGTCAAAAAGCCCATGACCAAGGTGTGGCTATTGCAATGGCCACCGATTTATTAAGTTTAGCCCTCCTCCCTTCATCGGGAGATATGGGTGCAGATGTGGCTATTGGGAGTTCACAGCGGTTTGGTGTTCCCATGGGATTTGGGGGGCCCCACGCTGCTTTCATAGCAGCAAAAGAAAAATATAAACGTAAAATGCCTGGACGAATCATCGGCGTTTCGGTGGACCGCCATGGCAATCCNGCCTATCGCATGGCACTCCAAACCCGGGAACAGCATATTCGTCGGGATCGGGCCACATCCAATATATGTACATCTCAGGTTTTACTCGCCGTTATGGCAGGAATGTACGCTGTATATCATGGGGCGGAGGGTATTCGCGCCATTGCCAAACGTATTCATGGTAAAACAAAAGATTTAGCCACAGCACTCTCGGCAGGTGGTTATCATATTGTTCATGACCAATTTTTTGATACGATAAGAATCGGATTAAATAATATACCTGGTGATGAAATAAAAAATAGGGCAGAATTGAGCAATATGAATTTCCGTTATTATGATAATGGTGACGTGGGCATTGCTTTGGATGAAACGGTTTCCCCCGGAGACCTCTCAGATATCTTAACTGTTTTTAAGACGGAAAAATCAAGTAGAACCAACGGGTTTGATTTNCAGGATACACGGGCTAATGATTTCCTCACCCATTCGGTATTTAGCAACTATCATACTGAAACAGAAATGATGCGGTATCTCCATCGGTTGGAGACCAAAGATTTAACCCTGAATACCAGCATGATTTCTTTGGGTTCCTGCACCATGAAACTCAACGCTGCCGCTGAAATGATGCCTATCACCTGGCCGGAGTTTGCCCATCTCCATCCTTTTGCACCGGCAGATCAAACACAAGGTTATTCAGCATTAGCTAAGACCCTTTCGGATTGGCTCATGGATATGACTGGCTTGCAGGGGTGTTCGCTCCAACCCAATTCCGGTGCCCAAGGCGAATATGCAGGCCTTCTGATTATCCGTGCATTCCATTTAGATAATGGGAATAATCATCGAAATATTTGTCTGATTCCTGCGTCTGCCCATGGGACGAACCCCGCCAGTGCTGTCATGTGCGGAATGAAGGTTGTTGTAGTTGAATGTGATGACAATGGGAATATTGATGTTAAAGATTTAAAAGCGAAAGCAGAACAGCATCAAGAAACCCTTGCGGCAATTATGGTCACCTACCCCTCCACTCACGGTGTATTTGAAGAAGCCATCGGGGATATTTGTAATATTGTTCACGACAATGGCGGACAGGTGTATCTGGATGGCGCCAATTTAAACGCCATGGTGGGTTTGGCTCGAATTGGAGAATTCGGCGCNGATGTCTGTCATATTAACCTACACAAAACATTTGCCATCCCCCATGGCGGCGGCGGTCCCGGGATGGGACCCATCTGTGTGGCCAATCACTTAATCCCATTTTTACCTGGACATCCGATTTTAAATAATAGTGAAACAGCAATTCATGCTGTATCTGCCGCACCATTGGGTAGTGCGGGAATTCTCCCAATCTCCTGGGCCTATATTGCTATGCTCGGGGATGATGGACTCAAAGCTTCTACAGAAATTGCCATATTAAATGCGAACTATATGGCCCATAAATTACAGGGCTATTTTCCTATTCTTTACCGTGGGACCCAAGGATATTCAGCCCATGAATTCATTCTCGATTTACGTCCCCTCAAAAAAGAATCAGGCATTTCTGATGAAGATGTTGCCAAACGATTGATTGATTATGGTTACCATGCACCCACCATGTCTTTTCCAGTGCCGGGGACACTCATGATTGAACCGACAGAAAGTGAATCGAAGAAGGAGCTGGATCGTTTTTGTGATGCCATGATTACAATCAAAAATGAAATAGATGATGTCATCAATGGGAAAATGGATGCTGAGGATAATCCGCTAAAAAACGCCCCGCACACTGCCCATGCTATTGCATCAGACNAATGGGATCACCCATATTCAAGACAAAAAGCAGCCTACCCTGCGCCTTATTTAAAAAATCATAAATATTGGCCGTCTGTGGGAAGAATTGATAATGCATACGGTGATCGGAATCTTATTTGTACTTGTCCTCCCGTTGAAGCCTATAAAAAATAATACTTTAATGCCCTTTAACAGTTGTCGAATCCCAATAACTGAATGAAATAATAAAATGCTCACCATTCTTTCTCCGTCAAAAACGCAAGATTTTTCCCTTCTTTCTGGCGTAGCATCATCCTANCCAAGACAGATTAATCAAACAAATCAATTGATGGTATTGATGCAGAAAATGTCTAAACCCAAACTTGCAAAATTAATGTCGTTAAGTGAAACTTTATCAGAACAAACTTATAAAAAGACTCAAAATTATGAATTCAAAGATAATCCGCAAAATACAAAACAAGCATTATTCGCTTTTAAAGGTGAAGCGTTTAATCACATTAATGCAAAAAGCTTTTCGTCAACAAATTTAATTTTTGCTCAATCTCATTTGCGCATTATTTCCGGGTTATATGGTGTGCTTCGTCCTTTGGATTTAATACAGTCTTATCGATTAGAAATGGCGACAAAACTTGCCAATAAAAATGGAAGGAATATTTACGATTTTTGGGGAAAAACTATTAATTATCTAGAAAATCAGCTTTTCTAAGATGAACAATTTCACACCAAATCACTGAGGAATATAAGTTTTAAACGAAAACTTATATAAAAAATAAATGAATTTTTACGAAAAATATTTTCTGCCACCACTGATACATTGGACTTGTTCTACGAAACCAATAATGTATCAAAGAAAAAAAGT
>PAXB01000020.1:6239-23295 GCA_002715035.1 Fidelibacterota bacterium | reverse complement strand
ACGAAAGTATATAAAAGCCCGGTTACCTAATGCTGGTATTTCTCGAGTTGAGATTAGTCGAACTTCAAAGACGGTAACCGTTGCAATTCATACGGCNCGTCCNGGTATTGTCATCGGAAAAGGCGGGGAAGAAGTCAATCGNTTGAAAGATGAGATTAAACAATTGACAGAGCGAAACGTTCAAGTGAATATATCTGAAGTAAAGCGNCCTGAATTAGATGCAGCACTTGTGGGGGCAAACATCGCTCATCAGTTGACAAAAAAAGTTTCATATCGTCGGGTGGTAAATAAGGTAATTCAATCCACCATGCGTATGGGTGCCGATGGAATACGTNTTAATGTTGCCGGTCGGTTGGGTGGGNCAGAAATTGCCCGAAGTGAGAAATTTTCCCAAGGACGGGTGCCGTTACANACGTTNCGGGCGGATATAGATTATGTATTAACGGAAGCCCATACACAATATGGAANCATTGGAATNAAAGTNTGGATTTGCAACGGCNAATCAANCAGNAANTAAANCATGTTAGAACCAAAAAAAACCAAATTTAGAAGGCATCATCGAGGGAATCGCAGGGGGATGGCAAAAGGTGGAGATTATGTTGCTTTTGGTAGTTACGGTTTAAAAGCAGTTGAAGCTGGATGGATAACCAGTCGCCAAATTGAGGCATGTCGTATATCCATCACAAGAGTAGTAAGAAAAATCGGAAAAATGTGGATACGTGTTTTCCCAGATAAACCGATTACAAAAAAACCGGCTGAAACCCGAATGGGTAAAGGAAAAGGATCTCCAGAATATTGGGTAGCTGTTGTAAAGCCAGGCCGAATTTTGTTTGAAGTTGAGGGTGTTGATCGCGCAGGTGCCGAAGAAGCATTCCATAACGCATCACATAAATTGCCAATTAAAACCAAAATAGTTGGCAGACGAGAAGTATAATGAAAAAACAGGAATTAAACGAATTATCTATGACAGATATAGATGCAAAACTTCATGATAATTTGGAAGATTTGCAAAATCTTCGGTTCCAAAAGGCATTGCAGCAGATTGAAAATCCGATCCGTATTTCACATTTGAAAAAGGAAATTGCACAATTAAAAACGGTAAAAAAAGAATTTGATCTTGGCCTTCGTGGCGGAAAGAATGAGGATTAATTTTGGCTGATAGAAAAAGACAATCGTTAGTGGGGGAAGTTGTGAGTGATAAGATGGATAAAACTGTCGTTGTTCAGGTTATGCGTAAAATTCCTCACCCTGTTTATCAAAAATTTGTGAAAAGATTTAAAAAATATTTCGCCCATGTAGAGTCAGTCAAACCAAAGGTTGGTGATATTGTGGAGATTAGCTCGATGCGTCCCATGAGTAAAAGAAAACGTTGGCGTGTGAAAGAAATAATTCGTGAATCTATTAAAATTGGGTAAATGAAGTGATTCAACAGGAAACAAGACTGAAAGTCGCAGACAATTCTGGCGCAAGAGAAGTATTATGCTTCAAAGTATTGGGAGGCAGTCGACGCCGTTATGCAACGGTTGGCGACATTGTCGTTGTGACGGTGAAACAAGCCATTCCAGGTGGAATGGTTAAAAAAGGTGATATATCCCGTGCTGTTGTAGTGCGCACTAAGAAAGAAGTACGAAGATCCGATGGATCTTATATTCGCTTTGATGACAATGCGGCAGTGTTACTTACAGCCGCCGGAGAACCGCGAGGTACGCGGGTGTTAGGTCCGGTCGCTCGTGAGCTTCGTGACAGTGGTTATATGAAAATTGTATCCATGGCACCGGAGGTTTTATAATGAATATCAAAAAAGGAATGTCCGTCCATGTCATTAGTGGAAACCATCGTGGTGAGGAAGGAAAAGTACTTCATATATTCCCAAAAAAAGAACGCATTATCATCGAAGGTGTTAATTTGATTAAACGCCATACGCGCCCATCTCAAGATAACCCTCAAGGCGGCATCGTAGAAAGGGAAGGAACCTTACATGTTTCTAATGTGATGGTTGTCCACGGTGGAAAGCCAACCCGAATAGGATATAAAAAATTAGAAGATGGTTCAAAAGTTAGAATATCAAAAAGAACGGGTGAAGAGATTGGTTAAGAATTATGGCTGATAAAAAGAATACAAAATACGTTCCAAGTTTACGTAAGCGTTACAAAGATACAGTTGTAATAGGGATGATGGAACAATTCAGTTATAAAAATGTGATGGAAGTACCAAAGGTTAGCCATATATCCATTAATATGGGTATTGGAGATGCTAAGGATAATCCCAAAAAACTGGAAAGTGCCGTCCAGGAATTAACCCTTATATCCTGTCAGAAACCGGTCGTAACTAAATCTCGGCAGGATATTTCAAATTTCAAAATCAGAAAAGGATTTCCCGTGGGTTGTAAAGTTACACTCCGCGGTAACCGGATGTATGATTTTATGGAAAGATTGATTAGTATTGCACTTCCTCGAACCCGCGATTTTAGAGGATTATCATTTAAGTCATTTGATGGCAGCGGTAATTATTCATTTGGTGTGAAAGAACAAATTATTTTCACCGAGATTAATTATGATAAAATTGATAGTATCCGTGGCATGGATATTTCATTTATAACCACAACTGGATCGGATGAAGAATCATATCATTTGTTAAAATTAATGGGTCTTCCTTTACGGGATAAACCGACGAAACAAGACGAAATAAATGAGGCCGCTTAATGGCAAAAAAATCATTAATAATTAAGGCAAAGAGAAAACCAAAATTTAGCACGCGTGGATATAACCGCTGTTTTAACTGTGGTCGCCCTGATGGGTATCTGAGAAAATTTGGACTTTGCCGTATCTGTTTTAGAGAAATGGCATTGAAAGGTGAAATTCCTGGTGTCACGAAAGCTAGTTGGTAGGAGAATAATAGTATGGCAATGACCGATCCAATTGCAGACATGCTTACACGTATTCGGAATGCGATGGCTGTGGATAAACGATTTGTAGATATCCCGTCCTCTAATCTGAAGAAACGAATAGCATTTGTTTTAAAAGAAGAAAAATATATTGAAGATTTCATGTTTATCAATAATGGTGTGAAATCTTCTATACGCGTTTTCTTAAAATATGATCATCATGGTAAAGCAGTCATCACTTGTATTGAACGGGTGAGTACACCTGGACGACGATTATATGTTGGCCGTAATGATATTCCCCGTGTTCTGGATGGGTTAGGCATTTCAATTCTTTCCACATCGCGAGGTGTTATTTCAAATAAAGCGGCCAAACGATTGGGTGTTGGCGGCGAAATATTATGCAACGTTTGGTAAAATAATATGTCAAGAGTTGGTAGCAAAATTATAGAAGTTCCCAAAGATGTCATTGTGAATGTGAATGCGGGTATGGTGGGTATAAAAGGCCCAAAAGGTACATTGGATGTACCCTTTCACGGCGATATGTCAGTGACACAGGATAATGGTACAATTCTCGTGGAGCGTCCATCGGATTCTAAAACACATCGATCTCTCCATGGAACCACTCGTCAGTTAATTGCCAATGGAATACAGGGCGTTGCCGAGGGGTATTCAAAAGATTTAGAAATTAGAGGCGTGGGCTATCAGGCAAATATGGAGGGAAAATTCCTCGTGCTAAAACTTGGGTTTTCTCATGATATATATTTCGAACCACCTATTGGTGTTGAGATTAAAACCAATCAGACAGAAGTCAATGTATCGGGAATCAATAAACAATTGGTGGGTGAAGTGGCTGCAAAAATTAGATCTTTTCGTAAACCTGAGCCATACAAGGGTAAAGGGATTCGATATAAAGACGAATATGTACGATCAAAACAAGGTAAAACAGTTGGCGGTGGACCAGAATGAGAAAATTATCAGCAACAGAAATGCGTAATCAGCGCAGACGTAATCGGAGTAAACGGGATAATTACGGTCATCCNGAAAGACCGCGTTTGGTTGTTTATCGTTCCAATAAACATATCAGCGCCCAAGTCATTGATGATTTGAGCGGTACAACNCTTGCTTCAGCTTCCTCTTTAGATAAAACGATTGAAAAGGAAGTTGCAAAAGCAGATTCTAAAAAAGCAATCAGCACCATCGTTGGAACTGCAATTGGAGAACTGGCTGTTAAAAATAAAGTGAGTAAAGTTGTATTTGATAGAAATGGGTATCCTTATCAAGGCCGTGTGAAAGCAGTTGCTGAAGCTGCGAGAGATGCCGGTTTAAAATTTTAAAGAATAGAGAGTTATGATTAATCCTGCAGAATTAGATCTAAAAGAAGAAGAAGTCATTCAAATTTCTCGCGTATCGAAGGTGACTTCCCGAGGAAGAAATTTTCGTTTTGGCGCTTTAGTTGTCGTCGGTGATGGAAAAGGCCATGTTGGCATCGGTCAAGGAAAAGCCGGTGAAGTCATGTCGGCNATTAACAAAGCCAAAGAAAATGCGAAGCAAAATATTGTAAAGATACCAGTGATCAATGGTACCATTCCTCACAAAATTATATCCCGTTTTGGTGCCAGCAAGGTGATGCTGAAACCCGCAGCACCCGGTACCGGAATTATTGCCGGCGCAGCTGTTCGATCTGTCATGGAACAGGTGGGCATTCATAATATTTTAACCAAACGATTTGGATCAAATAATCGTACAAATTTAACCAAAGCGACCATGCAGGCATTGTTGGATTTACAGGATGCGGTATCTGTAGCCAATAAGCGGGGTATGACGATTAAGGAAGTGTTTAATTAATCATGGCCAAAGCAAATACATTAAAGATTACGCAAATAAAAAGTGCTATTGGGTATAAGAAAAAAGCGAAAGCAACGCTCAAGGCGTTAGGTTTGCGTAAGATGCATCAAACGATAGAACAGGTTGACTCCCCTGCACTTAGGGGAATGATAAGTCGTGTCAATTATCTTGTAAAGGTTGAGGAATAAAAATGAAACTTGGAGCTTTAAAACCCTCGAAGGGGGCAACCCATAATAAAAAACGAGTAGGGCGTGGACAAGGATCAGGATGGGGAAAAGATGCGGGTCGTGGGGAGAATGGATATCATTCTCGCTCCGGGTCGAAACATCGTCCTTGGTTTGAAGGNGGACAAATGGCACTATACCGCCGATTGCCGAAACGTGGTTTCTCTAATTATATATTCAAAAAAGAATTTCAACTGGTTAATGTAGCCGATTTAGAAAAATTAAATGTGGATACGATTGATCCAAATATCATGATGGAAAATGGTCTGGTAAAATATGCCCTGCGTCCTATTAAGGTATTGGGTGATGGAGATTTGACTAAAAAGGTAAATGTTTCTGCGAGTTCTTTTAGTGCATCTGCAAAAGAAAAAATAGAAAAAGCAGGTGGGTCGGTAACAGAACAGTGATCGATAAATTCAAAAATATATTTTCTATACCTGAGCTTCGTAGACGAATTTTGTTTACGTTGGGCATCTTGGTTGTAGTTCGTCTGGGTGCNCANATNCCNATNCCTGGNATNAATGGTGATGTTTTAGCTGCTGCATTTGAGGGATTACAAAATACACTTTTTGGTTTGTACAACTTGTTTGCAGGTGGTGCATTCGAAAAAGCGACCTTATTTGCCCTTGGGATCATGCCATACATTTCAGCTTCGATTATNATTCAGCTGATGAGTACGGTGGTTCCCTATTTTCAACGNTTGCAAAANGAAGGTGAAGCAGGNNGAAAAAAAATNACCCAAGTNACCCGGTATTTNACNGTTTTGATTTCTGCCATGCAGGCGTATGGTATTGTGGCTGTTTTTCTACCATCCATGTCTGCCGGTGGGCAGTCTGTTGTGATNAATCCNGGCATTGGATTTATATTTACNGGTATGGTGAGTTTAATTACNGGAACNATTTTNCTCATGTGGTTGGGTGAACGGATNACNGAACGGGGAATNGGAAATGGAATTTCCTTAATTATAATGGTGGGAATCGTATCCGGGCTTCCGAATGTAATTGTGAGCGAAATAACCTTAATCAGTGAAGGTGTGCGGGGAATTCTGAGCGAAATTATATTACTGGGTATTATGTTTGCCGTGATTGCTTTTGTAGTTCTTTTAACGCAAGGCACACGAAAAATTCCTGTCTCATATGCCAAACGGGTTGTGGGACGAAAAGTTTATGGTGGACAATCCACGCATATTCCACTTAAAGTAAATACGGCTGGAGTTATGCCCATTATTTTTGCACAGTCCATCATGTTTATCCCCAGTACCATTGCCACGTTTTTTAGCGAAAATGAGTTTATGCAGGGTGTATTAANATGGTTCTCGTTTGACCACCCATTTTATTGGTTTATTTTTGGGATTATGATTGTGTTCTTTACTTACTTTTATACCGCAATTGCTTTTGATCCAAATCAGGTGTCCCAGCAAATGAAACAGCATGGCGGTTTCATCCCGGGTATTCGTCCAGGGAAAAAAACAGCAGAATATATCGACAACATTTTATCACGGGTTACATTGCCCGGCTCCTTTGCGTTGGCNTTGATTGCTATTTTTCCGTATATACTTATGCAAGCCATGGATGTGAATTATGATTTAGCATCATTTTTTGGCGGTACAAGTTTGCTGATTATAGTAGGCGTTGCGTTAGATACATTACAGCAAATTGAATCCCATCTCATGAGTCGTCATTATGACGGATTTTTGAGTAAGGGAAAAATTCGTGGCCGGAGGCGGATGTAAATGGTTCATATTCGAACCCAGCGTGAAATTGACCTGATTACTGCCAGTTGCCAGATTGTTGCGGATACATTAGATTTTATCAGTAGTGACATTAAACCGGGTGAAAATCTTATTGATATTGATTCGAAAGCAGAGGCGTTTATTCGATCGCAAGGTGCCCGGCCTGCATTTAAGGGATATATGGGGTTTCCTGCAACATTGTGTATATCGGTGAATGATGAAGTGGTTCATGGTATACCGACGAATCGTGTTTTGGAAGAAGGGCAGATTGTGGGGATAGACTGTGGTGCTGAAAAAGAAGGATATTATGGGGACCATGCAAAAACATTTGCCGTTGGAAAAATTTCGGAAAATAAAAGAAAATTAGTGGATATTACACAAGAATCTCTGAGAAAAGGCATTGCACAGGCATTCCCAGGTAATTATGTTTCCGATATTGGTTATGCTATTCAAACTTACGTGGAAGCTTTTGGTTATTCAGTGGTTCGTGAATTGGTGGGACACGGTATTGGTACCAAACTTCATGAAGAACCGCAAATCCCAAATTATGGTGAGCCGAAACAGGGGTATAAATTGCGTGAAGGAATGTGTATTGCAATCGAACCCATGATTAATCAAGGTGTAAAAGAAGTGAAAACAGATACGGATGGATGGACCATCCGGACGGTTGATGGTGAGGATTCTGCCCATTTTGAACATACCATTGCCATCACAAAGAATGGCCCTATTATTTTGAGTCAGGGAGTTACCGCCCGTGACTAAAGAGCAGAGTATTCAGGTTGAAGGAATTATTAAAGAAACACTCCCCAATGCCATGTTCCGGGTGGAGGTAGAAATTGGTGACAGTACCCATGAAGTATTGGCACACGTTAGTGGAAAAATGCGCATGCATTTTATTAAAATATTGCCAGGGGACGTGGTAAAATTAGAGATTTCACCCTATGATTTATCCCGGGGTCGAATCACGTATCGAAATAAGTAGGAAATCATGAAAGTTAGATCTTCAGTAAAAAAGATTTGTGATAAATGTAAAATCATCCGCCGTAAAGGTGTGGTATTTGTTATTTGCTCAAATCCAAAACACAAACAAAGACAAGGATAGGAGTATTTAGTGGCGCGTATAGCAGGTATAGATATTCCCCGCGATAAAAAAGTTCCTTTTTCGCTATGTTATATCCATGGTATTGGTTTAACACTTGCGAATGAGATTTGCGATCATGCAAAAATTAATAAGGACACGAGGGTAAAAGATTTATCAGATAGTGAAGTGGCATCTGTTCGCGATGCAATCTCGACATTGGAAATTAAAGTAGAAGGTGAACAACGAACTTTTGTTTCAATGAATATCAAACGTAAAAGAGATATTGGATGTTACCAGGGATTACGGCATCGTCGCGGATTGCCAGTGAACGGTCAACGAACCAAAACGAATTCGAGAACCCGTAAAGGAAAACGTCGGACTATCGGACTTGGAAGTAAAGAGGCATAATAACAATGGCTAAGCCAATCAAAGAAATAAAGAAGAAACCAAAAAAAAAATCCGTCGACGCGGCGGGAATTGCCCACATTAAGGCAACTTTTAACAATACCCATATTACGTTGACAGATAAATTTGGGAATGTGGTTGCATGGTCCACCGCTGGGACAAGTGGTTTTAAAGGATCAAGGAAGAGTACAGCATATGCAGCTACAATGGCTGCAGAAAAAGTTGGGAATGAAGCAATATCTATGGGGATGAAAACCATAGAAGTAAAAATTAAAGGGCCGGGCTCCGGTCGTGAATCAGCCATGAGAGCATTGGCCGTTGCAGGATTGGAAATCACTTCCATCCGTGACGTAACTCCTTTGCCCCATAATGGTTGTCGTCCGCCCAAAAGAAGACGTGTTTAAAAAGGGAGTTTAATGGCAAAATCAAGTGTACCTAAAGGCAAACTTGTCCGCAAATTCGGGGAGAATATTTTTGGAAACCCGAAATACGACAGTCTGCTAAACAAAAAACCTTATACACCGGGACAACATGGCCCTACCCGTCGACGGCGTTTATCTAATTATGGCGTTCAATTAAGGGAAAAACAAAAAATCAAAGCCATGTACGGCGTATTGGAACGTCAATTTAGAAATTATTTTCACAAAGCAGAAAAGATGACCGGAGAAACGGGAACCAATTTGCTGCAATTGCTGGAATGCAGATTAGATAATGTAGTGTATCGTCTTGGTTTGGCATCTACAAGATCTCAGGCACGGCAAATGGTAAGCCATGCGCACTTTTTATTGAATAACACAAGATGTAATTATCCATCGGCCACAGTGAAACCGGGTGATGTTATTCAGGTTCGTGAACGTTCCAGAAGAATGGAAATCATTATGGATGCGATGAAACGGATTAAGGGTGATATCGGATTACCCTGGTTAGAACTGGACAAAGGAAAAATGACAGGTACATTTTTAGCGGTTCCGGAAAGAGATGAAATGGCGCTAACGGTCAATGAACAATTAGTCGTCGAACTTTACTCAAAGTAAATAACAAGGTATAAAACTATTATGGCAAAAAAATACGATTTAAAAATAAAAACGGATAATAATTCTCTGACTGACACCTATGGTAAATTTATCATTCAGCCTTTGGAAAGAGGCTATGGGGTTACCGTTGGAAATGCGCTCAGGCGCGTATTGCTCACCAGTATTCCAGGTGCGGCGATTACCAATGTAAAGGTCGAAAATGTTTTACATGAATTTTCAACCATTTCCGGTGTGAAAGATGATATGACTGATATTATCCAAAACCTGAAAGGTGTACGGTTTAAATTATCAGACTCTGACGTGGACAATGTAAAAATATCCTTGAAGGGGAACCGGGTTTTTTCTGCAAAGGATATTCAGGATGCTACCGATCAGTTTGAAGTCTTGAATCTGGACCATTATATCACTGAAATCAATGCAAAAGGATCCATAAGCATGGAAATTCGTATTGGCGTTGGTAAAGGATATGTCCCTTCAGAGGAAAATGAATTACCGAATGCACCGATTAGCACCTTGGCCATTGATAGTATTTTTAATCCGGTGACAAAAGTGACTTATAATGTGCAGCCGGTTCCCGGTGCGAAAGACCCCATCGAGATCTTAAGTATCGAAGTGGAGACGGATGGATCTATTACGCCCCAGGATGCCATTAGTTATTCTGCCAGTGTGTTAATGGATCACCTTCGCCTGGTTGTAGCGATTGCAAAACCAGAAGTGCTTGAAGTAACAGAGCAAATCAGTGAAGAAGTGATTAAAATTCGAAATCTACTGAACTTAACGATTGATGAAATGGAATTATCCGTTCGGAGTCATAACTGTCTGCAGGCGGCTGGAATTAAATACATTTACGAATTAGTAAGTAAAGAAGAAAGCGCCATGCTGAAGTACAAGAACTTTGGCCGTAAATCACTGACNGAGCTTGTTGANAAACTAGATGAAATGGNTATCANTTTCGGTATGGACGTAGATAAATATCTAAAATTGGAAGTTTAGTTTAACCATGAGGCACCAGAAAAAAGGCCGGAAACTTGGCGTAAACCCTTCCCATCGGAGGGCGATGCTAAAAAATTTAGCGGCAAATTTAATTGAGCATAAGCGAATCAAGACCACGGATTCTCGAGCGAAAGAATTGCGTACTTATATTGAGCCATTAATTACAAAGGCCAAAAAAGGTGATTTGAATTCTATTCGTCAAATTAGCAGAAAATTACCATGGAAAAATGTCGTCCATACTTTGGTTCATGAGATTGCCCCTGTTTATGCGGAACGGAATGGTGGATATACACGTATTATTAAACTTGGATTCCGGGATAATGACCGTGCATCTGTTTCACTCATCGAATTGGTTGACTACGAGAGCGTAGATTCTACAGAAGCGGTCGAAGCTTCTGAATAGAGATCTATTGATTCAATCAATCAAAAATATCCATAGAAGGGCAACGGTTTCCGTTGCCCTTCTATTTTCTATACTCTTGGGCTCCAGTCCGGGACCGGGCGAATTCGAAGATCGGTATTTATGGGTGGTTCGCAACACACTCACGAATCAAGTAAGTATCGATCAAATGATCCAATTTGCTACGTTAAATCGATTTAACCATATATTGGTACAGGTCCGAGGTCGAGGCGATGCATATTACACATCAGAATTCGTGCCTAAATCCCACCTCATTCAGAATACATCCTTTGATCCTTTAGCCTACTTAATTCCGACGGCAAAGGAAAACGGAATTAAAGTTCATGCCTGGGTGAATACGTATTTACTCTGGTCATCTCGTGTTAAACCGGTTCAAAAAAACCATTTATTTTATACAAACATGGAATGGTTGGATCAGAATAAAAGAGGTGAAATCAATATTTCCCATGAATTAAAAAAACTCAATGGGGGTAAAAACGGGTATGAAGGATTTTATTTATCACCGAATCATCCGAGAGTAAATCCATATTTAATTTCTGTATTTAAAGAATTAATTGAAAATTATGATCTGGATGGTCTTCATTTGGATTACATTCGGTATCATGATTCTGAATATGGACAAAATCCCGGCGCCATTGCGCAATATCGAAAAGAGAATGGATTAAAAGTACTCCAACTATCCACTTCCGCACCAGATCCTATGACAGTAATTAAAGCGGGGCAATGGAGTGATTCCCGGAGAAAGGCTGTTACAGAATTGGTTCGTGATACCAAAAGCCTTATTGATGTTATTCGCCCCAATTTGATATTATCTGCAGCAGTGAAACCGAATCTTTACCAAGCAAGGGATCGTTATTATCAGGAATGGGATGTATGGTTAGCCGCGGGATATTTGGATAAGGCAGTTGTCATGAACTATACTAAAAATTTAAAGGATTTCGCCGCCAATATTGATATTATGTATGATAATCTCCCCACCAAATATCGGAAGAAAATTGTTATGGGAATTGCCACATATAATCAGCCTGCACGGCAAGTGGTGGATAAAGTAAAATATACCCGGGTCACCCGATTTAAAGGTATTTCATTTTTTTCTTATAATGTCATGGTTCAGAACCCCCGATACTTTAAGTCTATAAAAAAGGTGTTGTACCCACGGGGATAGAAAATTGATCCTTAGTTGAAATTAAGGGGCAGCTTCTTCATACTTCAAAAACCGTTTATAATGTTTATAGTCAAAACCATTATCGGTTTTGGCCAATCCATTTTTAATGAGATGGGCATTAATGAAGGTTTTATTTTTTAAATATAAATAACAGAGTCTATTCTTTTGATTATCAAATTCTATGGTATCATAATTTAGGAAAACTTTCTGACCTTTTGTTTTTTCTGCGATAAACTGTTTTGCCTCAGATGTTTTACCTTTAATTGGCTTAACGCCAATAAGTCTAATTGTCATTCCATTACTGAGGGTGAGAATATTCGGAGAATGAATTTCTTTTACAGAATAGTAATCAATCGTGTCGCCATTGGCATTTTGATCTATTTTTGATCCATACTGGTTTTTTCTCGGATCTACTATTTTATCAATATTAACGGTATCTTTAAAAATGTAGGGTAAGTTTTGGATGTCCTTTTTGAAATTACGATTGGTCAGATTACTTTCCATAAATTCGATATTTGCTGCATTCGATAACTTATCCTTAATTATGGGTAAAAAGTCTTTATTAATTTCATATCCTATCGAANTNCGATTAAGATTCAAAGCGCTAAGAGCAGTGGTGCCGCTGCCTAAAAATGGATCGAAAACAGTATCTCCCACAAAAGAAAACATTTTAATTAAACGATGGGGTAGTTCTAAGGGAAACATGGCTAAATGGTCTTTCTGTTTTTCACCGGCAAAATTCCAGTGACCGGAAAAAAATGTATTCCATTCCTTGGAAGTCATTTTGGATTTTTCTTTTATTTCTATATCTATTTTCTTCGGCTTTCCCGGTTTTTTAAACAATAGAATAAATTCATAATCAATTTTCAGAATACCGTTCCTTGGGTAGGGGTAGGAGCCCATAATGGACGCNCCGCCTGAGGTGTTGAATGTGGTCATTTTTTGCCAGATGATGGCACCCATATAATCAAACCCAACTGTTTCGCAAAATTTAATAATCTCAGTCCGGATAGGAATCACCTTATATCGACCATAATAGACTGACCTAGCGAATTGATCGCCGATGTTGACACATAATCGGCATCCATCATCCAGCACTCGATATGATTCATTCCAGACTAAATTTAGATTATTGATATATTCCTCGTACGAATCATCAAATCCAATCTGATGTTTATCGCCATAATCCTTGAGCTGCCAGTATGGGGGAGAGGTAACTGCAAGATGAATCGATTTGTCCTGAACTAAATCCATTTTCCTGGAATCGCCAAGAATGATTTTATGATTGGTTTTCACGTCAATAAGTTAACTACACAAAGTTTTATAGATTTTGCCTTTCGTTATAGGGAACAATACCTCCTTCTTCAATAATCTTAGATACTTGGCCCAGCAATAGGAGGAAACTCGAAAATGGTGATTGGTCTCTTTCCATCTTGTATTGTAAGGTTATGGAGTATGTCAGGCATTGTTTAAATTTCCTGCAGTAATTTTACGAAAGAAAAGGATTAATTGCATGTCAAAACGAATCATCCACGCACCGCGGGGTAACAAACTCACCTGTAAAAACTGGCAGATTGAAGCGGCATACAGGATGATTCAAAATAACCTAGATCCGGACGTGGCAGAAAATCCGGATGAATTGGTTGTATATGGGGGAAAGGGAAAAGCGGCGCGAAATTGGGAATGTTATGATGCGATTCTCAATACGCTGAAACGGATGAATGAAGATGAAACATTGCTGGTACAATCAGGAAAACCGGTGGGAGTACTCAAAACACATACCTCGTCGCCTCGCGTACTCATCGCCAATTCCAATCTTGTTCCTGACTGGGCCACCTGGGATCATTTTAATGAATTAGATAAACAGGGACTAATGATGTACGGTCAAATGACCGCCGGTTCCTGGATATATATTGGTACTCAGGGGATATTGCAGGGGACCTACGAAACGTTTTCCGCCGCCGCAAAGCAACATTATAATTCTGATTTAACAGGAAAACTCGTTGTCACTGCCGGTCTTGGCGGTATGGGAGGCGCTCAGCCACTTTCTGTGACCATGAATAACGGCGTTTGCATTTGTATTGAAATTGACCCTTCTCGAATCCAACGACGTTTGGAAACGAAATACCTTAATGTGGCTACGGATTCCATGGATGATGCACTCTCCATGGCCCGTAATGCCCAGAATAAAGGTGAGCCACTATCTATAGGCCTGCAGGGAAATGCGGCGGATATTGTGCCCCAATTTGCAAAATTGGGCATTGTGCCGGATATGCTTACAGACCAGACTTCCGCGCACGATGAATTGGATGGATATGTGCCCAATGGCATGACTTATGAAGAAGCGGTGGAATTACGGAAATCTGATCCGGATAAATATATCAAGGAGAGTTATCGTGCCATGGCAGAACATTGTCAAGGCATGCTCGACTTAAAGGAAAAAGGCGCAATTGTTTTTGATTATGGGAATAACCTTCGAGGTCAAGCCAAAAAAGCAGGTGTAGAAAATGCGTTCGACTTTCCGGGGTTTGTGCCTGCCTATATCCGAAATTTATTCTGTGAAGGTAAGGGGCCATTCCGATGGGTTGCCCTCTCGGGAGATCCTGAAGATATTTATAAGACCGATGAAAAATTATTAGATATGTTTCCAGAAGATGAAACACTATCCCGGTGGATTAAACTGGCGAAAGAACAAGTACAGTTTCAAGGATTACCATCGCGTATTTGTTGGCTCGACTATACACAGCGATCCAAGTTTGGTGTGGCGTTGAATCAAATGGTGGCCAGTGGTGAATTATCGGCTCCTATTGTAATCGGTAGAGATCATCTTGATTGTGGTTCGGTGGCATCACCTTATCGGGAAACAGAAGCCATGAAAGATGGGTCTGATGCGGTAGCGGATTGGCCCTTACTCAATGCCCTCATCAGTACAGCCAGTGGAACTACCTGGGTGTCAATACATCATGGTGGCGGTGTGGGAATGGGGCTCGCTATTCATGCAGGACAGGTCATTTGTGTGGACGGTACACCAGAAATGGAAAAACGGGTAAAAGCGGTGTTAACCAATGATCCGGGCATGGGGATTTTACGTCATGCGGACGCGGGATATGAAGATGCGATTCAAAATGCAAAAGATTGGGATGTAGATATTCCTATGATGGAAAAGGGATAATGTATGATGGTTGATGGAAAATGGGAGATGGGGATTGGATAATCAACAATCAAAAATCAGCAATCCAAAATCAATAATCCTTAAGAATATAGGGTGTTTGGTGACTGCCAACGCTGATGGTGTGGCATCATTCAAGAATACGTCAATCCTAATCGAAAATGGGAAAATCGCAGCTATCGGTGACAGGCAATCGGAAAATGCCATTGACTGCGGTGGAAAAATGGTGACGTGCGGATTTGTAGATTCCCACACCCACCCTGTATTTTTAGATAATCGTGATGAAGAATATGCCATGCGGTTGGCCGGCGTCACCTACGAAAAAATTGCGGAAAAAGGCGGTGGCATAGTTTCCAGTGTAGAAGGGGTACGAAATGCGTCTGAGGATGAATTAATCGATAAGGTATCTCAACGAATGGATCGATTTATTGCGGGTGGCACCACGACCATTGAAGCAAAGTCCGGGTATGGCCTTGACACAGAATCAGAATTAAAATCTTTATCTGTTATAAACAAAGTCCATAAAAGCCATGCAATAGATTTGATACCCACATTTATGGGGGGCCACGCCTTTCCACAGGAATACTCTGATGATCATGATGGTTATGTGAATCTCATCTGTAATGAAATGATTCCTGCCGTTGCGGCGCAGGGCATTGCTGTATTTAATGATGTATTTTGTGAAGAGGGTTACTTCACGGTAGCGCAATCCAAACGCATATTAGAAACTGGAAAAAAATACGGATTAAAACCGCGTCTCCATGCAGATGAATTTGTGGACTCTGGCGCGTCGGAATTGGCAGGGGAAGTAGGTGCAATTTCGGCAGACCACCTTATGGCCGTTAGCGCAGACGGTATTAACGCTTTAGTGGAGAATAATGTGATTTCTACCTTGCTTCCTGGAACTACGTTTTTCCTCGGAAAATCCACCTATGCGCCGGCGAGAGAACTTATCAATTCAGGGATGACCCTCTCGCTTGCGACTGATTTTAATCCAGGTAGTTGTCATATTCAATCCATGCCATTTATCATGACGTTGGCTTGCATGCATTTGGGTATGACCGTTGAAGAATCCTTTCAAGCTGCAACCTATCACGGNGCAAAGGCACTTGAATTAGAGGAGAAAATTGGGTCGATTGAGGTGGGAAAATCTGCTGACTTNATTATTTGGGGTATAAGTAGNTTGCTGGATATACCATATTATGTCTCAAATCANCCAATTCGATATGTCATGAAGAATGGGNAAATTGTATTTGGNACTTGACTCANGAACACNNCTTCCTGTAAAATCGCGNNTGTTAAACGTTAAGAAATGGTAAATAAATGACGACAAAAAGAATTTTCTCAGTATTCATTGTTTTAGTGATGAGTTCGCAATTTGCTTTTGCAAACTATGGCTTTTATCGAAAAGTAGCCAATACCTGTAAATATTACAGGGTCACGGTTGATGAAAAGAAAATGTCNCTTACGAANAATAAGGATGGTTCATATAGTTTTTCCATTGAAATGAAAAGCCTTCGAAATAATTTTGAAATGGTCATGCTGGTTGGATTTATTNCCGTTGGGCAAGCCATGAACCATCAAGAAAAGTTTGCAAAGAAAAAACCCGAATACACAGCCATTATTCCGGAGGATACAGACGTAACAGTAACCATCCCGGTATCCAGGCAAAATACAATTATCACGGCAAAGGCAACTGCGGGTCAAATCCGTCAATTGACGGATGGTAAAATNGATTCAGCAGGATTTATGCGTCTGATAAANAATTCAATTCAAACACTGTAACAAGGAGGAAGAATGTTAGATCCTACCAGTTGGNGCGGCATGTTCGCACAATACGGTCGTTCTTTATTATGGGCGATCACAGCGGCTATCGGTTTNGGCCTGGGCGTTGGTATTTCATTGAAAGTTTTCGATTGGCTTTCAANTGATATTGANGAATGGGAAGAAATCAAAAAAGGAAACATGGGTGTTTCCNTGATTTTTACCGCACTTATCGTCATGGTTGGTTTAATCGTTTATAAAGTTATTTAAACGNNACCGACATNTCTATAAAAAANCCNATCTCGANTATCGGGATGGGNTTTTTNTATTTNTAATAGA
>PAXB01000020.1:0-6234 GCA_002715035.1 Fidelibacterota bacterium | reverse complement strand
TAAAACNTATAATTTTACCCATAATTCATCCAAAAGAANTANGCTACNAATGCGCCCACTATCGTATTGATGAAATTAACCATGTCGTTCCCAATCCACTTTGATCCAAANATCAGCTTTGTTTTATGATCGCAATGGTATCGATCCTCNGTTTGGNTNCCGCATTGGCTNCATTNGAATTGTGCTTGGATAAAACGCCCTANNATTGAATCAACTAATGATCCGGTNAGCCCANCNATTGTGANNGGGAGGAGCAGGNCNTTTAAATNCAATATNTCTTCACCCAGAATTCCGATAATNAATGCTCCCNTAGCCGATCCNAAAATNCCCAAAAATGTGACACCGCCAGAAACACCACGNGCNACNATTNTTTTCGATAGAACAAGTCTGGGTTNAGNTTTTGAATAAAACCCAATTTCNGTTGCCCATGTATCCGCTGTGGCGGCACCNATAGCCCCAAGATATAAAACGATGGCTGGTGGAAAATTGGTGAAAAAATAAATGATAGCGAAAAGGGTGCCTACTCCTCCGTTAGCCAGTATTTGGAGAATATTCCGATGGGAATAGGGTTTATGGTGAAGGTGAGATAAAATGGAGGCCGAAATAAAGAAAAATACGAGGGGGATGATCCAGGGCCANCCACCAGCACCAAAAATAATAATTCCCATTAAAAATCCACTAATCGCACCGCTTATGGATAATGATTTTTGTTTCCATGCCAAGGAAAAAATACCGATTGAAATGACAGTCCATACCAAGAGTTGGGGCAGAGTTCCATGGGTATAGTTAATCAGGAAAATCTCATAGGACAAAAAAGTAATAAGTGGCGTCGATAGGTTGTCTGAACCGCGAAAACTGATTGATTCGGCTAATGCAGCAGAGAATGCGGTGAATATGCTTAATCCGATTAAAACAGTGAGTGGTATTAGAAACGTTGCATGATAGACCCTGGCAAGGATATCAGTGCCAAGCATGATGATCAAAATGGTTGTTCCAAACATGGCCAAAGATCCACGGCGAGATTTTTTATCCCGCCAGGGAATAAATGTGGTTCGGCCATTTTTTCCAATAAACGCTGCGGTGGGGTCTGCAATGGTCAAAACGATAATGGCTAAAATAAAAGAAATTGGTTTATCCCACCAAAAATATGACATAATCAATACGGCCATTGGAAAATACACAGTGCCATAACTCTTGCGCTCTGTGGCGTGCATGCTTTTTACTTTACCTGACATTAATAAAATCATATTAATTACTATAAATAATGTAGATAGAGCAATCAGTTGAATATTAGCTTTAAATATAAATGGACCGGAGGCTACAATAAGACCAATAAAAATATGGACAAATTGTCGTGTGGATTCCGGCGCCCATTTCTTATAATGTCGGATGAATTCTGCCATACCGAGTACAATAATGATTCCGGTAAAAATTATTCCGAANAGTGTCCAGTCGTTTAATGAATTTAAAAACAGCATTGTTGAAGTTATAAAAAACCCTCCGAATTTACCGGAGGGTTTTTTATTTATATTTTGACAGGGTCTTTACTGAACCGGATTGCCATCCGCATCCAATAAAATGGGATCTCCAAATCCTAAAGATTTCATCCCTTCCAATTGGGTAGCTGCATCCCCCACAACGAGGTAGATCATTTCATCCGGTCGAATCAATTTTTTTGCCAATGCATTGTGATCTTCAACTGACATATTTCGAACCGTTTCTTCCTGGTCTTTGATATAGTCAAATGGAAATCCATAAGTGGCTATATTACTTATCATTCCCCGAAGTGCTCCAAGCGTTTCGAACCGTCTTGCATTAGATTTGAGAAGGACATTTTTAGTGAAATCCAAATCGTCTGATGCTATAGGATCGCGATAGGCTGTTAATAATTCCTTGAATATATTGACGGATTCTTCAGTCGTATTGGATCGAACTCCCGAGGAAGCAGTGAATTTCCCGGGGAAATTGGAGCCGCTAAACCCAGTCCGGGCACCATAGGTATATCCTTTTTCCTCGCGGAGAACCATATTGACATCACCGCTGAAGTTTCCACCTAATTTCATATTCATCACGGTGGCAGGGTAGTAATCCGGATCTGTTCGGGCCAAGCCAAGGTAACCAATTCGAATTTCAGATTGCTTTGCACCGGGGACATCTACGAAATATACCTTCGCTTGTTTTTCTGGTTCGGGCAATTCGTATTCAGAAAAGGACACCTCATTAACGTTCCACTTTTCTACTATACCTTTAAATGCCTTAACGGCGCCACTCTGGGTTANATCTCCCACAATGCTGATGGTGGCCAAGTCAGCCGAAAAGTTGCTGTTATAGAAGTCTTTTAAATCATACAAAACAATTGATTCTACAGATGCAACGGTACCGACAGATGTATTGGCAAGGATATGGTCTCCGTAGATGAGTTTATTATATACATTGGAAGCAATGGAAGAGGGAACAGCGGCACGACGTTTAATAGATTCGGCTGTTTCTCTTTTAATGCGATCAAATTCTGTTTCATCCCAGCGAGGTTCAAAAAGGATTTCTTCTACCAAAGATAGGGTGGCATCAAAATTTCGTTTGAGTGTGGTAACTTCGACGCTAATGGATTGCTTGCCGGTAAACATTCTAATAGAGGAACCCAATGCGTCAATGGCTTCTTCAAGTTCGATGGGCGTTTTGTTGGCAGTCCCTTCCATCATTATATCCGTGATGAGATTTGCTACGCCTATTTTATTTGGGTCGTCCAAAAGCATACCGCCTTTAATTTCGATTCCGAAATTGATCAAGGGTAATTCATCGAGTTTGGCGCCGTAAAGGGCAATCCCTTTATTATAATCATGTTTCCATATTTTGGGTAGGTTTAGCCGTGGTTGTGGGCCATCTACCGGTGGAACTGAACGATCAAAAGTTGAAGGAATATTCTCCATATTCATATCGCCAATTCCCGCTTCTTTGACCACATTCTCAACAATTTGTTCTTCCTGAACTGGAAAGAGGACAGACCCGTCAGCCACAAGGTCCNCTTTTCCTTTTGGAACAAAGCTGGTCATGACATAATTCTGACCCTTGATATATTTTTCATATACCCGTTTTACATCATTCATATTCACATCCAGGACTTTTTGAAGCTCAGTGGCGATGGCATCGGGTGAACCAAAATATTCGTTATAATAAGCCAGTTGAAATCCTTTGCCTAAAACAGAAGAAATCCCCTGGTAGAATCCCGTCTCATATTTGGCTTTCAAGCGCGCCAAGTCATCTGTGGTAAACCCTTCGGTTTCAAACCGGCCAAATGCTTCGTGGACGGCGGATTCAACATCGGTAAGATTGGTTGTTGGAAAAGCCGTTACAATCACATTAAATGTGCCGGCTATTTCCTGGGTTCCACTATAAGAGAACAAACTGGGTGCCAGTTTCTTTTCTTCTACGATAACTTTATAAAGGGGTGCTTTTTTCCCGTCGCTTAGCAATTGACTTAATAATTCCAAAGCAGATGCATCAAAATGGTTTTGATCCACGGTTGGGAATGCCATGGTTAATCGGGGAGAACGGGCAAAATTATCTTCGTGATATACTTTTTTAGTTTCCGATAGTTTCACCAGCATGGGAGTGGGATTGCCATTATCCGGACCTGGTTTTATTTCGCCAAAATATTTTTGGACCAGTTTTTTAACTTCAGATTTTTTAATGTCCCCAGCAATAACCATGGTTGCATTGTTGGGNCCATACCATTTTTCATAGAAATCCCTTACATCTTTTAGGGTTGCATTTTGGAGGTCTTCTAANTCACCNATTGTTGTCCAGTTATAAGGATGATCTGCAGGATACATATTTTTAATCATNACATAATTGGCATGTCCGTATGGTCTGTTATCGACNCGTTGGCGTTTTTCGTTCTGNACNACTTCCTGCTGATTTTCAAATGCGGGTTGTGTGATGGTTGATAGGAGCCAACCCATACGGTCAGATTCCATCCATAAAACTGTTTCTAAGGCATTTTTAGGAATAACTTCATAATAAACTGTACCATCCTTATTGGTTCCCCCGTTGAGGGTTCCACCAACATTTTGAATTTTTTTGAAAAATTGATCTTGCCCNACATGTTGTGATTCCTGAAAAAGCATNTGCTCAAATAAGTGAGCAAAGCCTGTCCGTCCCGGAATTTCCCGATTGGACCCCACATGATACTGAATAGCGACACCGACAATGGGATCTGATTTATCTTCGTGAAGAATAACAGTTAATCCATTATTCAACGTGTATTTTTCATAATCGATNGTGAAGGGTGTTTCNGTTTTTTGAGTACAGCCAGTCATAAAAATAAGTGTAAGTAAACTAACGAAAAGTAATTTTTTAAACATGGAATTTTCCTTTTACCAATTTGAATGATTTTGTTACAACAAANAGGGTTTCTATTTGTTCCCTATATNGATGAAAATTACGATAAATGNTTGTCCTAAATTNTGAAAAGTTANTTTACAATTAACTATTCAGATAAATGATGGGTCAAAAAGAGATGAGTTCCGTAATTTCTTGTGGAGTATCTTAAATCTCTACTTCATGCGAAAGGCCATCTGATTATAGTTAAAAATAAAGTAGAAGCCGGCATCGTTCCTTGCGAAAATATTCAAAAAGCGTTAGAATATTTTACAGAGGAAAATAGCTACCAACTCGATCGAATTTATCCTGCTGAAGATCCATCCATTATCGATATTTCAAATGGACAAGAACATATCCAACTTAGACAATCGACTAATGGTCCATTTCCAAATCTTGAATCCATTATTGATGGGAAATTTGACGGAATTGATATAGAAACAATTGACTTGAATCCACCTATTAACGTGCCGGACGGAAATTCATCTTTTGAAATAAATAAAATGACGGATGATTCTCCATGGGTTGTGGGACGCGTGGGTATGGAATATCGCAATTTACTACATCATCAAAATGATCGGTTTGGTGCATCCCATATTCGGATTAATGAAGGTGGTGTAACATCAGATTATGTTCACTATCATCAATTGCGATTCCAAATGATATATTGTTACAAGGGCTGGGCAAAAATGGTGTATGAGGATCAGGGAGAACCCTTTATCATGAATGAGGGTGATTGTATTCTGCAGGCGCCGGAAATTCGACATCGCGTTTTAGCATGTAAAAAGGGGTTGGAAGTGATTGAAATAAACAGCCCAGGAAAGCACATGACTGCCAGAGACCACGAATTAATACTCCCCACCGGAAAGTTAATCCCTGACCGATTGTTTGGTGGACAAAAGTATGTCCATTACAAGGGGAATACTGTTCATGATGATTTTGGTTTTTTTGATGCGACCAATGGCATGATGTCTGCGAAGACAATTCATCCACAATCGGATGTTACTATAAAGAATGAGTGTCCATTTTTATTTCATTTTATTCTCACCGGTACGTGTGAATTGACATATGATGGAATCCAACCACTTTCGGCAGGAGATTGTTATGTGATTTCTAACAGTGGCGAATTCAATTTGTCCCATTGCTCTTCTGATCTGAAGATGCTGGAAGTGAGAGAGGAGAATAAACTCAGCCCTAACCCCTCTTTTGAAAGAGAGGAAAATGAAAGGGGAGAGTTGTAATTGAAAAAAGCATTGCCGGCCCTAACTTCGATACGCCAGACTGGACAGACGAAACGAAATAATGATAGAAAATAATCCTCGAGTTTATGAGAATTTAATGTAGCGGCGCAGGGACTCGAACCCCGGACACCCGGATTATGATTCCGGTGCTCTAACCAGCTGAGCTACGCCGCCATTTTGCCTTTAAAAAAGCCGCCGAACTTACAGGAATAAAATATTTTTTTTCAAACTATTTGTGTGTGGTTTCCCATATTCACTTTTAAATTCTGTTGCCTTTATAACAATAAAAACGTAATTGTTTACAATCGATTTATTCAAGGAGAAATAATGTATCATTCAATTGAAGATTTTATGAGTTTTATTGAAGCGAAGAATTATGGTGAAAAAGAATTTCACCAGGCGGTTCATGAGGTGACTGATTCTCTGTGGAGTTTTTTACAGGATCATCCCGATTATCTCCATGCAAATATTTTAGAAAGAATCACGGAACCGGAACGTGTTTTTATTTTCCGTGTTCCATGGCGCAATGACCGGGGTGATGTTGAAGTCAATCGTGGATTTCGTGTGGAATTTAATTCGGCGATTGGCCCGTATAAAGGTGGCCTCCGGTTTCATC
>PAXB01000019.1 GCA_002715035.1 Fidelibacterota bacterium | reverse complement strand
TTGCAGCAAGTCTGGGTAAAAAAGATGATGGTGCCATCAAAGTGGAAACGGAAAAAATTGTTCGACAAACAATCATTCATAAAGTGAATGCNAGTGGAAAGATCAAACCGGAAACGGAAGTAAAAATNNNTGCNACNTCATCGGCGTGGATTGATTCTATTACTGTNGATGAAGGAGACCATGTTATTAAAGGTCAGCATTTGATCACTTTGGATCGGAAGCAACTATTGGCCAACTATAATTCTACCGCATCCTCGGTTCGGTCTGCAGAAGCGCGGGTCAAACAGGAGTCGGCCTCAAAAAAACGTTTGGAAACAATGTATGAACAAAACTTGGCATCGGACCAGGAACTGGAAGCGGTTCAAGCATCGCATCAGATTGCCAAAAGTTCTTTGGAGCAGGCCAAGTCTTCTCTGGAATCGCGGAAAGATGATTTGGATAAGGCCCGCATTGTGGCACCCCAGGATGGTATTGTTACAGCCGTAAATAAAGAGGTAGGTGAAATGGCGGTGGGGGGCATGTTCCAAGCAGAAGTGCTCATGATTATTGCTGATCTGAATCGCATGGAAGTGATTGTGGATGTAAATGAAAATGATGTCGTTTCCGTCTCCCTTGGGGATACCACAGAAATTGAGATTGATGCATTTCAGGATACAATATTTTATGGTATAGTCAGTGAAATTGCACATATGGCGCAGACATCAGCCATGGGTGCAGCTGAACAGGTAACAAATTTTGAAGTCAAGATCCGTATAATTGATGTGCCGGATGGTATTCGCCCCGGAATGAGTGCCACGGCNAATATTATTACAGANAAGAAAGATGATGTNTTGGCTATTCCAATCCAGAGTTTGACGGTCCGCCCCGAAGGTTCTGAAAAAATGACCTTTGGGAAAGGAAAAGGCTCAGATAAAAAAGATGGTACCAAAAAACCAAAAGCGAAGAAAATGGAAGAATTGGTATTTATAATTGCAGAAAAACNCGGCGGTGTTTTACGAAATGGAACACTTTCGGAATTGGATGAAAAATCGTTGAAAAAAAGTAAAAGGGGAAAAGGTGGAAAAGTTGTTCATATTCGTCCAGTAAAAGTGGGNATTTCATCTGAAACCCATTATGAAGTACTGAGCGGAATCGACGAAGGGGAAGAAATTGTTACGGGGAGTTATCGTGCCATCAGTAAAGATTTGGCTCACAATAAAGCAGTTACCACTGGTGAGAATGATGAAAGCGATAAAAAGGGTTTTAATATTTCGATCAAAACCTCAAAGTCCGATTGACCATGGCCGATCTCATATCACTTAAAGAAATCAAACGCCATTATGATGTGGGTGGGGAAGTGGTCCGCGCATTAGATGGGATTGACCTAACCATAAATCATAATGAATACATTTCCATTATGGGTCCGTCGGGCTCGGGAAAATCTACCCTCATGAATATGATCGGCTGTTTAGATACACCNACAGAAGGNGTCTATGAATTTGAGGGCGAACTCGTCCATGAAATGGATGATAATCAATTGGCNTCCATTCGGAACCGGAAAATTGGATTTGTATTCCAGACNTTTAATTTATTGCCAAAAGCGACAGCACTGCGAAATGTGGAAGTGCCATTAATCTATGCAAATATGGTTAAGAATGACAGAATCGAAAAAGCCAAAAAAGCGCTCATTGCCGTAGGATTAGAAGAGCGGATGCATCATAAGCCCAATGAACTTTCAGGTGGACAGCGGCAGCGTGTGGCCATCGCCCGGGCCTTGGTAAATGATCCCTCCATTTTATTAGCAGATGAACCTACGGGAAACCTGGACTCCAAAAGTGGTANTGAAATCATGAAAATTTTAGATAGTTTGCATGCAAATGGCAATACCATTATTCTGGTTACTCATGAAGAATATATAGCAGACCATGCGGACAGAACGATTAACCTTTTTGATGGTAAGATCAAAGAAGATCGTAAAACAAAAAAAAGAAAAGTGGCAGTGGCTTGATTTCACTTTTTTGGGAAAATCTGCGTATCTCCCTTGGCTCAATCTTTGGGAATAAATCTCGCTCAATTTTAACGGCCCTGGGTATTGTCATTGGTGTTTTATCTGTCACCTTGATGGGTACACTTATTTCAGGATTGGATCGTACTTTCGAAAAAAGTATGTCCTTCCTNAGTCGGGATGTTTTAATTATCAGCCGCATGGATTGGTTCGGCGGTGATATGGACTGGTGGGAATTGAGAAACCGTCCGCGCATTAAAGAAGATTATGTGGAACAACTCCGAGAGAAATCCCAGTTTNTTGCTGCGGTTGCACCCATGTCCGAGCGAGGTGGTAGTATCATTCGGGGAGATTTACGTACAGACACACGTTTCTTTGGTACGACACCAGAATATATGGCCACAAATGAATCCGCTGATGTAGTGATAGGACGTTATTTTACCGATGGAGAAAACAGGTCTGGTTCCCGGGTGCTGGTGATTGGCGGCGATGTGGCAGATGGGTTATTTCCTGAGGAAGATCCCATTGATAAATATGTCAAAATTGGTTCTCATAAATTTCGNGTGATTGGTGTNCTCAAAAAGCAGGGGAAATTTATGGGGTTATTTAGNCTGGATAACCAGGCGGTAATGCCTTTTGGCACCTATAAACGATTGTTTTCGCGCCGGGGTTGGATGAATGTGAGAGTCAAGGTGAATACGGATAATTACGACGAAGCGAAAGAAGAAATCTATGGNGTTATGCGACAACTTCGTGGNCTAAAACCCTTNGAAAAAGATGACTTTGCCATCAATCAATCCGCCACCATGGAAGCACAATATAAAGCAATTAAACTGGCAATCGGTGGCACAGGATTATTTATTACGGCGCTATCTTTAATCGTNGGCGGCATCGGCATCATGAATATTATGTTTGTATCGGTTAAAGAACGAACGCGAGAAATTGGCGTCCGGAAAGCATTGGGCGCAACACAGTCCATGATTTTAGGACAATTCCTCATGGAGGCCATTTTAATATGTCTAATTGCCGGATTGGTGGGAATGGGATTGGCCGGGGGATTGAGTCTCCTTATTAACCAGTTTTTCCCCTCATCAATGCCAGTAGGATTGGCTATTGGATCCATTATTCTCAGCGTTGTAATTGGTATTGTATCAGGCTTGGTACCTTCTTATCAAGCCGCTCGATTAGATCCCATTGATGCACTGCGATACGAATAATGGCCAAGCAATCCCATTTAAAAAATACAATTAAAGAAAGTTTTCGGATGGCTATTGAGTCTATTCGACAAAACAAACTTCGATCGATTCTGACTTTACTCGGTATCAGTATTGGTGTATTCTCCGTGATTGGTGTGATGACCGCCATTCGCACTTTGGAATCATCAGTGAATTCNCANTTGGATATTTTTGGCACCAATACATTCATGGTCCAGAAATCTCCCGCAATTCGAATACACGGCCCAGACAACAAGTATCGGAAACGAAAAAATATTCAATATGCCCATTATGAGGAACTAAAACAAAGAGCAAAATTGCCGCTTCGGGTCAGTGTGGCTGATGGGACATCGGAAAGAAATATTCGCTATAAAGATAAACGATTAAAGAAAACAGCAGAGGTATCTGGTGTAGATGAGTGGGGCTTGCGTTCATTCAAAACCTATCTTGCGGATGGACGAAATTTTATGGAAGATGATATTCGCTTTTATCGCAGTGTTACGGTTCTTGGCCCCGATTTAGCAGATATTCTTTTTCCGTTTGAAGATCCCATTGGGAAGGTCATTCAAATTAAAGGACTGGATTATACAGTCATTGGTATTACAGAACGAAAAGGACAGGCTTTCGGTCAGAGCCAGGATTATTTTGTAATGATTCCGATTTCAGTTTATATCCAACGGTTTTCCAATCGATGGACATCCTTAGCTATCAATGTTGAAGCAGAATCGACTGAATTGTATGAAAAAACCATGGATGAAGTGATTGGCCTCATGCGTGTTATTCGCAAGGTACCTCCCGAAGAAGAGAATGATTTTGAAATTATTTCCAACGAAGAACTCATGGAAACATTTGCCGATTTTACCGGGGGCATAAAGCTATTTGCCGGTGCTGTCAGTGTGATTGCCCTCCTTGTGGCGGGNATCGGAATCATGAATATTATGCTTGTTTCCGTCACGGAGCGAATCAAAGAAATCGGTATTCGAAAAGCAATCGGCGCCACAAAACGAGATATTCTCACCCAGTTTCTCATGGAGGCCATTTTCTTAAGCCAGTTCGGCGGCGTTGTGGGTGTTATTTTAGGGATTGCCGGGGGGAACCTCATTGCCCTCCTCCTTAAAGTCCCCGCCGTGGTGCCCATGGATTGGGCCTTTTACGGCATGGCAGTATGTTCTTTCATTGGTATTGGATTTGGTATTTACCCCGCTTGGCGTGCCGCTAATCTGGATCCCATTGAATCATTAAGATTCGAATAGTTCTCTCTTTATCTTTCTTGTAGCAGCAGGAAGGATCACCTAAATTTCTCCGATATTTTTCATTCAATTATTTTATGTTAAGCCACAGGTACAAGATTGGGGTAATTCGGTTGTATTTCACATTCGCCCAATCTCTGTCTCCATTAGCTATTAATGGTGACTTTTGATGAAAGTAATCGGCGTAATTCCGGCACGACTTTATTCTAGCCGGTTTCCTAAAAAAATTCTTCACCTCATTGATGGGAAGCCCATGGTAGTCCATGTATATGAACAAGCACTAAAAGCCAAGTCTCTAGATGATGTAATTGTTGCAATTGATGCTGATGAAACCGAAACTTCCCTCAACGAATGGAAAGTTAAAACGATTATGACTTCGGATAACCATGTTTCAGGGACAGATAGAATTCAGGAAGCAGTGGTCGATATTGAAGCGGATGTGGTAGTGAATATCCAAGGTGATGAACCTACCATTAATCCACTATTGATTGATGAATTGGTACAACAGTTTGAAGATACAACAATTGAAATGGCTACGGTAGCGGGACAGGATATGGATGTGGAAAACATTATGGATGTTAATGCGGTAAAAGTTTTGCTGGATAGGGGTGGTTTTGCAGTAAATTTCCGACGTGAACCAGTGGAAACTGAGGCCGGAGGATATTACCATCACATGGGGATTTATGCCTACCGTAAGGCAACATTAGAAAAATTCACCGCTTTGGCACCCTCNAAAAATGAGTTGGCGTTAAAGTTGGAGCAGTACAGGGCATTGGATAACGGGATTCCCATTAAGGTGATCCTGGCAGATAAAGTGAACAAAGGCATTGATACGATGGACGATTTAAAAGAGTTTGATAGGATTTAATGGCGATAAAAAATTCAGTAAAATATATTTTTGTGTTAGGTGGTGTCATTTCCGGCTTGGGGAAAGGAATTGCCGCTGCATCCATTGGATATCTATTAAAGAGTGCTGGGCTGCGCGTCACGATTTTGAAATTGGATCCCTATTTAAACGTAGATCCCGGTACAATGAATCCTTACCAGCATGGAGAAGTATTTGTGTTGGATGACGGCTCTGAAACCGATTTGGATTTAGGTCACTATGAGCGGTTTATTGATGTGAATATGAGTAAAAATAACAACGCCACTACGGGACAGGTTTACAGCACCGTTTTGGATCGTGAACGGCGAGGCGACTATCTTGGCGCCACCGTCCAGGTGATTCCCCATATTACCAATGAAATTATCGCCAGAATTAAAGCGGTCAATACGCCGAAGAAATATGATGTGGTTATCTGCGAAGTGGGTGGTACGGTGGGTGATATTGAAAGCCTGCCTTTCATGGAAGCGATCCGGCAATTATCCCTGGAAGTGGGTTACCACAACCATACCATTATGCATGTAACATTGGTGCCATATATCAAAGCAAGCGAAGAATTAAAAACCAAACCGACACAGCACTCGGTCATGAAACTGCGGGAAATTGGTTTGACGCCAGACATGATTTTGGCTAGGACCGACCATCCACTCACAAAAGATGTGAAACAAAAAATTGGTCTCTTTGGAAATGTAAATCCAGACCATGTGATTGAAGGAACAGAAGTAAAAAGTATTTATGAAGTGCCCCTGACACTTTATAAGCAGAAGGTGGGANATATTATCATGGAGCGCCTGGAGTTGCTAGGAAAGGTTGATGTATCTTATCTGGAAACTTTTATCAAAAAGTACAAAAAACCGAAGCACCAGGTGAACATTGCCATGTGTGGAAAGTACACTGAACTTCCGGATGCCTACAAAAGTGTGCTGGAAGCATTTATCCATGNGGGGGTTGAAAATGATGCGCGNGTNAATGTGAANTGGGTGGCNACAGANGATGTNAANTCNGATAAGGANGCNGAANGNATTTTTNNNAATATGGATGGAATNCTCNTCCTNCCNGGNTTCGGTTCCCGAGGATCGGAAGGAAAAATTCTTTCNTGCAAATATGCCCGTNAAAATAATNTTCCATTNTTAGGAATNTGTCTTGGTCTCCAATGCGCCGTGATTGAGTTCGCCCGGAATGTTTGCNGATTGAAAGGNGCCAACAGTACTGAGTTTGATAAAAAGGCCCGCTACCCCGTTATTGACCTCATGGAATCCCAACGAGCCATTAAACGTAAAGGCGGCACCATGCGTCTGGGTGCTTATGATTGTAAAATTGAAACGGGTACGAAATCATTTTCTGCTTATAGAAAAAAGAATATTTCTGAACGGCATCGTCATCGCTGGGAAGTGAACAATCGTTACCGGGATCGATTGGAAAAAAATGGGTTAATAATCTCAGGAATAAACACGGAACTCAACCTGGTTGAAATCATTGAAATGCCAGACCATCCTTGGTATGTAGCGGGTCAGTTTCATCCGGAGTTAAAAAGCCGTGTGAGTAAGGCACATCCGCTTTTCAGAGAGTTTATAAAAGCGTCAGTAAAACATTTAAATGGAAAATAAAAATGGGTAAACAGGTTATCATTAGTAATGTCACTTTCGGAGGTAAGGGGTTACCCCTCATTGCAGGTCCTTGTGTTATTGAGTCCAGGGCCCATAGCTTGGAGATGGCAGAAGCAATTAAAAGTATTACAGATAGATTAAATGTCCCCTTTATTTTCAAAAGTTCATTTGATAAAGCCAATAGATCTACAGTTGGGTCATTTCGAGGGCTGAATATGGAAGAAGGGTTGAATATTCTTGCTGAAGTAAAAAGTGAAATAGGTGTCCCTGTATTGACTGATGTCCATCTTCCAAGTCAATGTCAAGCTGTTGGGGAAGTGGTTGATGTATTGCAAATCCCAGCTTTTCTTTGCCGTCAAACGGATCTTTTGGTTGCGGCAGGTGAAACAGGAAAAGCTGTCAATATAAAGAAAGGTCAATTCTTGGCACCGGGCCTTATGGCTCATGCAGCAGAAAAGGTTGCATCCACGGGGAATGAGAATATTTTACTGACAGAACGAGGCGCGTCTTTTGGATATGACTTGATATCGGATATGACAGCCATACCCAAGATGCAATCATTGGGATATCCAGTGGTTTTTGATGCCACGCATTCAGCGCAAGTGCCTGGCAATGGTGCCAAGATCGGTCTTAAAGCAAAAAATATTATGCAGCCGATTGAGGATGTGGCGATTGTTAGTATGAATGACAATCTTCGTAAAGTCATTATTGATATGACAGAAAAACCTCAGGGTGCCGCATTGGTCATAGATGGGGACGCAAAACTTTTGGGACTGATTACCGAAGGAGATCTACGGCGATGCCTGGCGGAAAATGGAGATATTGACCGGATGACAGTGAGTGATATTATGACATCTAATCCTGTAGCGATTAATATTGAAACATCATTGAAAGATACAGTAAGTATAATGGAAGACNGAGAATCNCAAATATCGGTATTGCCAGTTGTAAANGGNNATTCAAATTTNTGTGTGGGACTATTGCGCCTCCACGATGTGTACCANACAAGTGGCCAACGAGAAATGATACCCACATTGGCCAAAGCAGCTGTNGCTACCGGTTGNGATGGTCTTTTNCTNGAAGTNCATGATNATCCANNAAANGCAAAATCNGANGCNTCNACTCANTGGCCATTAGAACAATTGGAAGATTTACTTATTACTTTGATAAAAATCCACAAAGCGGTGAATGGATGAGTTACGATATTAATAAAGTGAAAATGGTNATTTCAGATGTGGATGGTGTATGGACTGATGGGGCTATTTATAAAGGAAAAGATGGCATTGAGCTCAAACGATTTTGCGTTACGGACGGTGCCGGTGTTGCGTTACTCAGGGAAGCGGGGTTAGAATTAGCACTTATTTCGGGTCGTCACTCCGAAGCAACTGCCGAACGTGCAAAAGAACTTAAAATAGATAATGTATATAACGGCACATTGAATAAAATTCCACCCTATAATGCTTTAAAAGAAAAATTTAATCTGACGGATGATGAAATTGCTTACATAGGCGATGATATGATTGACATTCCCGTTATGGAATTGGTAGGTGTTCCCATTGCGACGGAGAATGCATCCAACACTTGCAAGGCTGTTGCTGTCCATATAACAGAAAAATCCGGTGGTTATGGTGCATTTCGGGAAGCAGTGGAATGGATCCTCACAGAACAAGGCCGATTAGCCAATATCTTTGACTCCCTCAGGAAAAAGGTTCAAAACCAAAAGTGAAATTATTATCTGTATTTTTAGTCATTGGATTATTGTCAATGGGATGTGAGGCGACTGAAATTAAAAAGTCCGGAGAATCCCGNATTGGNCGCCCGGATGCNGANAGCTGGCAGGCCACGATTACCCTCACCAATGAAGGAGCCAAACGAGCTGTGATTCGGTCAGGGCACTTGGAAAAGTATAATGAACGACAATACATTTTATTGGATCAAAATGTAGATGCAGACTTTTTTAATGCGGAAGAAGTATATACAACAAATCTAAAATCAAAAATGGCTGAAATAGATGAAGAAGAAGACTTTTTGATTGCCATTAGCGATGTGGTCGTTGTTTCTGACAGTGGCGTTACGTTATTTACTGATACATTATCATGGGATAATNTGAGAGAGAAAATATTTACAGATGATTCTGTTAAATTTATTACAGAAAGCCAAGATACGCTTTATGGGATTGGATTTGAATCGGATGTGGAATTGAATAATTGGAAGATTCTAAAACCCACAGGCGTTTTTCATGAGGATGAAAATGATAAATAATCATCATCAAAAACTAAGTACAAAGGGACTGTATAAGCAGTATGGGAAGCGAATGGTTGTCCGGGATGTGGATTTGGATGTGAATAAGGGCGAAATTGTCGGTTTATTGGGCCCGAACGGTGCAGGAAAGACCACCACATTTTATATGATTACCGGAATGATTAAACCCACCAAGGGAAAAATATTTTTGGATAAAAATAATATTACCAATAGGGCTATGTATCAACGAAGTCGTTCAGGAATCGGTTATCTTTCTCAGGAACCATCGATTTTTGGAAAACTGTCAGTTGAGGATAATTTGCGTCTCGTACTTGAAATGACAGACATGACGAAAGAGGAACAATCTGAAAAAGTGGAAAAATTATTGGATGATTTATCCATCCAACATATTCGGAAGAATATCGGAAATAATTTGTCTGGTGGAGAGCGCCGTAGAGTAGAAATTTCTCGAACTTTAGCCATTGATCCGGATTTTATATTATTAGACGAACCTTTTGCAGGTGTTGACCCTATTGCCGTTGAAGATATTCAATCCATTGTAATATCATTGAAAGAAAGAAATATTGGTGTATTAATAACCGACCATAATGTTCGCGAAACGTTAACTATTACCGATCGGTCCTATTTATTATTTGATGGAAAAATTTTGAAATCCGGCACATCGGAATCCTTGGCAAACGATGAAGAAGCACGGCGGCTTTATTTGGGCGAAAAATTTCGACTCTGATGTCTCGGCTAAAACAGACATTATCTCAGCGCCAAACCCTGTCGCCTCAGCAGGTGCTTCAGGCCAGCATCCTACAGCTGAATGTGGCAAATCTTGAGCAGAAAATTTTAGATGAATTGGAAAACAATCCTGTTTTAGAGCAAGATGAATCTCAGGAAGAGGAAATGGTTGATACAGAATCTGCAGAAGTCGATTATGAAGAAGACCCTGATGAATATGAGCCTGCAAATATTTATGACAACGTTCGGTCTAACGACCGGGATATTCCCGTGGCAGAACAAGTGGATTTCGTGGAAGGATTGGTGCGTCAGTTGGATAGCTTCACCTTGTCAGATTGGGAACGGGCTATTGCAGAGGAACTCCTCTGGAATCTAGATGAAAATGGTTATTTAGCTGTGGATCTTGTATTAATTGCGGACCGTTATGATCGGACAAATGAGGAAGTCAATCATGTATTGGAGAAAGTGCAGCAGCTGGATCCACCAGGGATTGCTGCAAAGGATTTGCAAGACTGCCTTCTTATCCAGATGAAAGGGAGAGAGCAGACTTTAGCCTACCAGGTTGTTTTAAATTATTTTGGGGATTTTGCAAACCATCGTTATGAAAGTATTCAACTAAATATGAATATATCCAAAGATTCTCTTGGAGAAATCATTGAAGAGATCACCCATTTAAATCCCAGACCCGGTGAAGGAAAAATTGGATCGGGAACTGAAACAGTTATTCCTGATTTATTGGCAGTGCAACGGGAAGGTGATTGGGTAGTTATCGTTAATGATTCATGGATTCCAGATCTCAATTTAAGTAATGAGTATGTGACATTGTTAAATCAAAAGGATATTGCCCGCGAAACGCAAAAATATCTAAAAGAAAAATATGATTCTGCCAATTGGTTTATTCAGGCAATTCAGCAAAGACGGCATACGCTTACTGCCGTCTTGGAAACCATCATAAACAAACAACCGGCATTTTTCAATGGAAATATCGAATCTTTAGTCCCCATGAAACTTCAAGATATTGCCAGTGAAATAAATATGGACATATCAACCATCAGTCGATCAACTCGCGGAAAATATGTAGAGACACCTTATGGTATTTTTGAATTAAAATCCTTCTTCACGGAAGGATATACATTAGAAGATGGTGAAGAAGTCAGTACAAAAACGATCAAAGATTTACTCAAGAAATTGATATATAATGAGAATAAAGATTCGCCCTTTACGGATACAGATCTGGCTAAAAAATTAAAAGATGGTGGTTTCCCGGTGGCAAGAAGGACGGTGGCGAAATATAGAGAACAACTAAATTTGCCAGTCGCGAGGTTGCGACGACAATTAACTCAATAAAGAAGAGGATCATATGCAATACAAACGAATTATCGTAGGGGACCAGGAAATTAAGGTTCCCTTATTAACAATGGGAGCGCTCCCGATATTGGGAATCGCTTTAGTACTGTGGCTACTCACAGGGATTTATGTGGTGGGGCCGGATGAAGTTGGTGTCGTCCAAACATTCGGAAAATATTCTCGTGCCGGACAGTCGGGATTGAATTACCATTTCCCCTATCCTATCGAAACGGTAAAAACACCCAAAGTAACAGAAGTAAAACGCATTGAAATTGGATTCCGATCCGTTGGAAAGAATCAATATCAAACTGTGGAACGGGAAAGTCTGATGCTCACGGGAGATGAAAATATCGTTGATGCTGAAATGATTGTTCAGTACAAGATTAAAGATCCGGAAGCATATTTATTTAATTTTATTAAACCTGAATTAACAGTGAGAGAAGCATCGGAAGCGTCATTGAGAACCGTGGTAGGACGCCATAATATTGACGAAGCACTCACATCGGGAAAATTCATGATTCAGGAAGAAACCAAGGAATTGGTTCAAAGTATCCTAGATAAATATAAGACGGGTATCATAGTGGTGGCAGTTCAACTGCAGGATGTGAGCCCGCCCCAACAAGTGATTGCGGCATTTAAAGATGTGGCATCGGCGAAAGAGGATAAAAATAAAATGGTAAACCAGGCGGAAGGATATCGGAATGATTTAATTCCAAAAGCNCGNGGTGAAGCTCAGTCCATGATCCGTGAAGCAGAAGGGTACAAAAAAGCTCGGATCGCCCGGGCTGAAGGTGATGTTGCCAAATTTAGTGCAGTTCTTAAAGAATACCGAAAGGCAAAAGGNGTGACGGAAACCCGAATGTATCTTGAAACGATGGAAGAAATATTACCGAAAATTGAAAAAATTATTATTCCCGATGCAAAAAGTGGGAATCTGATTAATTTGTTGAACTTAAAACCTCAGGGGGATAAATAATCATGAAAAAAATATTAACTGGCATAGGGGNGATTCTTGTTTTTCTCGGTTTAACATCCATTTTTATTGTGGATGAAACAGAACAGGTTGTTGTCCTTCAATTCGGAAAGCCAGTCCGGATTATTACAGAACCAGGTCTGCACATAAAGGTACCTTTTCCNATTCAGGAAAAAAATGTTTTTGATAACCGTCTTCTGGAATACGATTCTCCACCGGAAGAAATATTGAGCAAAGATAAAAAATCGCTCATTGTTGATAACTATGTCCGTTGGAAGATTGTAGATCCGCTTCAATTTCTTAAAACAGTACAGGCAATTCCTACGGCTCTCAGNCGCATGGATGATATTGTTTATTCTGAACTCCGCCGTGAGTTGGGAACCCATGACATGGTTGAAATCATCACGGAGAATCGTGAAGAACTCATGGAAGAAGTGACTGTGGCCAGCAATAAGGCTACTCAGGATTACGGTATAGAAGTGGTGGATGTACGGATTCGCCGAGTTGATCTCCCATCTCAAAATGAGGAATCCATTTATGCCAGAATGGATGCAGAACGTAAGCGTCAAGCCAATAAATTCCGCTCAGAAGGTGAGGAGGAAGCACAAAAAATCCGCGCCACGACTGATAGAGATAAAACCATTATATTAGCCGATGCTTATAAACAAGCAGAACGGATTCGCGGAGAAGGAGATGCGAAGGCTGTAGAAGTGTATGCTGATGCCTATTCTGCTGATCCAAAATTTTACGAATTTGTTCGTACATTGGATGCATATAAAAAAATAATTGATGATAAAACTATGTTGGTTTTACCGTCAGANTCACGGTTATTTAAATTGTTATTGGATAAATAAATGGATGTAAAAATTCGGTCAACCACCATTTTAGGTGTGCGCAAAAAAGGGCAAATTGNCATTGGTGGTGATGGCCAGGTCACCTTTGGTGACATGGCATTTAAGCAAAAGGCAATTAAGGTTCGAGAGTTTGATTCTGAAAAAGGAATCATTCTTGGAGGATTTGCTGGGGCCGCCGCTGACGCCCTCACCCTCTTTGAAAAATTCGAATCTAAATTAGATGAATACGAAGGTAATTTAACCCGAGCAGTCGTGGAATTGGCTAAGGAATGGCGTACAGATAAATACCTTCGCCACTTGGAAGCATTGTTGGCACTTATGGATAAAAAACACGCTTTTATCGTATCCGGCGATGGGAATGTCATTGAACCGGATGGGCCGATTATTGCNATAGGCTCCGGGGGTGGTTTTGCCCAAGCCGCCGCCACTGCCTATATGAAAAGTACAACCTACCCTGCCANAAAGATTGTGAAAAAATCTCTCCAGATCGCCGCTGAATTATGTATTTATACGAATGATTCCATTACAGTATTAGAGTCAAAATGAGTCAACTCACTCCCAAACAAATTGTAAAGGAATTGGACAGGTATATTGTGGGGCAGATGGATGCTAAACGGGCCGTGGCTATCGCACTTCGTAATCGATGGCGACGGCAAAAGGTTGAAGGAATAATGCGGAATGAAATTGTGCCCAACAATATCATACTCATCGGTCCCACCGGTGTTGGAAAAACAGAAATCTCCCGCCGCTTGGCATCCTTAGCCAAATCGCCTTTTGTAAAGGTAGAGGCGAGTAAATTTACAGAAGTGGGTTATGTAGGACGGGATGTGGAATCTATCATCCGGGATTTAACTGACGTGGCCATGAGTATTGTAAAACGTGAAAAACAAATTGAAGTTCAAGGTTTAGCAGAAAACCTTGCAGAAGAACGGATTTTGGATTCTCTATTTCCAAACGATGGAGCACATAAACCGACAAAAGAAGAAATCACCCGTCAAAAAAAAACGCGACATCGTCTAAAAGAAAAATTGCAAAATGGTGATTTTGAAGATCGTAAAATCGAAATAGAAGTGACCGAAGATGCGGCACCCATGATGCAGGTTCTTGGTCCTTTTGGCGGCGGTGAAGATATTGGTATGAATATTAAAGATATGCTGTCTAACGTCATGCCCGGACATACCAAGCGGCGTAAAATGCCAGTTTCTGACGCGCGTCATAGTCTGATAGAAATGGAAGCAGATAATCTCATGGATCAGGATGAACTGGTCCGGTCTGCAAAAGAAAGAGTGGAAAATAACGGTATTGTTTTTCTGGATGAAATTGATAAAATAGTCGATCGGAATAGGGGAGGATCAGGTCCCGATGTGAGCCGAGAAGGTGTCCAGAGGGATTTACTACCCATAGTTGAAGGCAGTCGTGTACCTACAAAATATGGTATGGTGAAAACAGATCATGTATTATTTATTTCAGCCGGTGCCTTTCATGTATCATCTCCTTCCGATATGATCCCTGAACTCCAAGGGCGTTTTCCCATTCGCGTAGAAATGAATAAGCTTTCTATGAAGGATTTTGTTAAAATTCTGAAGCACCCCGAATCATCGTTGATTAAACAATATATGGCCCTTCTTGGTGCAGAAAATGTGACGTTAAAATTTGAAACGGATGCCATTCGCGCCATCGCAAAAATTGCAGCTGATGTAAATCAAAAAATGGAA
>PAXB01000018.1 GCA_002715035.1 Fidelibacterota bacterium | reverse complement strand
GGTTGATATTGGGGCCATGAAATTTGATGAAGCTGATCGCTCAAACACTCAATTTAACCCTTTGTTAGCAAAAGCAGGTCAAGGCAGTCCTTCAAATCCTATTAAACTTGCTGAAATGGGTGATCCAAATGGCCTAAATCATGCTGCCTTTCCATTCTTAAGTAAATCAACGGGTAATTTTTATATTGTAGGAGGAGACGAGACCTTTCCTTGGGGAGTCCGCGCTACAAGAGGCGAACCTTCAAACCCAAGAGGAGGCTTTCATTTTTTAAACTTTACAGACCCAGATAATCCCAAAGAAGATGCTGTTTATCAGGTGCCAGAGGCGGGCTCGCACAATTTGTGGGTATATGATGATGTATTGATGGCTGCCTTCTATCAGGGGGGGTTGCGCGTTGTAGATATATCTGGTGAATTACTTGGAGATATTTATAATCAAGGGCGNGAGATTGCTGTATATCAATCCTCGCACAAAGAAGGAAAAATCCCTAATGCACCAATGGTTTGGGGAGCCCAGCCTTATAAAGATTATATATTCTTTGCGGATATGAATTCAGGTCTATACTGTATTCAATTAGAGGATTTAGAAAAAGGACCAGGTNCACCATAAATAATTGGAGAAAATTATGAAAAAACTATATATACTTATTTTAATCGCCCTTAGTATTGGCTTTGGACAAGAAAGCTCTGAGAAAAAGGAAGCTAAGCATAGCTTTATTTTTGAGCCAGACTCTCTTTTCCTAAACATTGGTGAAACCGGAACNGTAACNATCAAGNTTGTTGANNCTGATGGTAATCTGGCCAACAACCCTTTTTATGTTTATGGTCGCCCACGTCGTGCCTTGGAATCAAAACCAAGGATAAGTGACTCTACGGGAGTTGCTGTAGTTACAATTAAAGCATTTAAACCAGGGAAACTCAACTTAAGCGTTAGAAGTATTTCTCAAAAAAGAGAAGATAGAGTAATGGGAAATATGCCTATTGAGGTACCCTTCCCACCATTGGACAGGATTGTATTTAACGATCCGATATCAAAAGTATATGTTGGAACATCTGTTAATTATAAAACGGAAGTTTTTGATAAAGCAAATTTGAAAAGAACAGAATCAAAGGTATTGCTTTCATCTAGCAACTCAGATGTCGCTGAATTTGATANTTATGGAAACTTAGTTGCAAAAAAATCTGGTAAGATTACACTGATTGCTTCAGTTGATGATATTAAGGAGGCCCTTAATATTAAAGTATCGAAAAATCCTGTTCGTAAAATTAGCTTGTCTGCAGATAAAGATGAAATTAGAACTGGAGACGTTTTACAATTCAACGCCAAAGCAATGAATAGGGCCAATAAAGTTATAAAAGATGTTCCTGTGACCTTTTCTTATTCAGGTCGTGTGGAATATGGCATTGGATTGCCAGCATCAGCTTTAATTAATAAAGATGGGAAATTTGTAGCAGAAACACCAGGTNTTTTTACTGTNATTGCTCAATCTGGAAGATTTTCTGCAAGAAAGACGATTGAAGTTGTTCAAAGAAATGTAAGGAAAGAAGTTANGGTTGTTGGACATGGAACCGTCTCTAATGTGAATACTTCTGACTTGTGGGTATGGCCCGGAATTGGTAAACATAAAGGCAAAGATTTTGCAGCAACAGGAACATGGAGTGCAAATGGAGAAGCNTATTTTTGGGATGTAACTGAGCCNGAAAATATGTANATCATTGATACTGTTACAGTTGATGCGAGAACGGTAAACGATGTCAAAGTTTCCGAGAATGGCGAAGTGGCTGTTATTACTAGAGAAGGCGCATCAAATAGAAAAAATGGATTTGTTGTTTTAGATATCAGAGATCCATTTAATGTAAAGATCACAGCGGAGTTCAATGATGATATGACGGGTGGAGTCCATAATGTTTTCATTTATGATAATCACGTTTATGCTGTAAATAATGGTCGTAAATANGATGTAATTAATATTGAAGATCCTTCGAATCCATTTAGAGTGGGCAGATATGAATTAGGCACACCAGGTCATGGAGTCCATGATGTTTGGGTAATAGATGGCCTTGCTTACTCATCTAATTGGGCGGATGGTGTACATGTTGTTGATGTTGGTGGAGTAAAATTCAATGAAAAGNANCGTTCTAAAATTCAGTATAACCCTTTCCTTGCAATGGCTGGTCAAGGAAGCCCTGGNAATCCAGTAAAGTTAGGTGGGATGGCAGATCCNAATGGCCACAATCANGCAGCCTTTCCTTTTATTAGTCAATCTTCAGATAAATTTTATCTTATCACTGGTGATGAATATGGAGATCAATTTGGAATGGCTGGCGGCTATCATTTTCTTGATTTTACTGATCCAAAAGATCCAAAAGAAACAGCAGTTTATCAAGTNCCTGAGGCNGGATCACACAATCACTGGGTNCATGGAGATACATTGTTTGCCTCCTATTACCAAGGTGGTCTCCGAGTAGTGGATATTTCAGGTGAACTAATGGGTGATATTTATGCTCAAGGNAGAGAAATTGCATTTTTTATGTCAAGTGACCCAGAGGGTTTTGTAGTAAATCGCCCAAATGTTTGGGGAACAATGCCTTATAAAGGGTTAATTTATTTTTCAGATATGAATAATGGCCTATGGGCAATNAAATTAGAAGACCAGAAAAGAATGGGAACNAATTAGGATTTAAAATGAAACGACTTANGCAATTAATATTAATATTTTTNATTAGTACTTTNTCACTTAGTGCTNAGGATTACTATATCTATTGTGCAACAGAATCTGAAGATGAAGTTGCTCTTATCAGGTTTGATGGTACAACAGCATATGTTGAAAAACGAATTCCTGTAGGTGTTTGGCCTGTAGAAATTGAAGGCCCGCACGGAATAACAGTNTCTCCTGATGGAGATTACTGGTACTTATCAATGGCNCATGGNNTNCCNTACGGCCATTTNTATAAATACAAAACTGGNACNGATGAAATGGTNGANNGNNTNGAGCTNGGNTTATTTCCNGCNACCATGGGNATATCNAANGCNACNGGACTTNATATATATTGTCAATTTCAACCTACATGGAGGCCATACTNAACCAAGCACAGTTTCCATTGTTGACCCTGATGAAATGNTTGAAATNGATCGNGTNGAAACGGGCATTATGCCACATGGCTCTAGACTGCTAAATAATGGACTAAAACATTATTCTGTTGCTATGATGTCAGGTACTTTATATGAAATGGATGCAATGACAATGCAAATTTCACGAACGATGTCCACTGCGTCACCCAAAATGAATGATCATAGTGGCCATAATATGAAAAAAATGGACCATGGTAATATGAAAATGGGTAAGAACAAAATGATGTCAAATAAAGATAAAAAGGGAATGGCAGCCATGGGAAAAATGGCAATGGCAAAAATGGACCATAAGATGCCCCCAGAAAAACCGACATGGGTATATCCACATCCAAATGATAATCTAATTTATGTGGTTAATAATGGTACGGATAATGTGGTTGAGATTGATGTAAAGAAATGGAAAGTAGTCCGAACTTTTAAAACAGACAAAGCTCCTTATAACTGTGAGGTAAGCCGGGACGGTAAACACTTAGTTGTTACTTATAAAGGCGCAGCTAAAACCGGAGTATGGGATTTAAAAACTGGGAAAGAAATAGCAAAGTTTAACAATACGCGCAAAGTAACCCATGGTGTTGTTATATCACCAGATAATCGTTATGCATTTGTTTCAGTTGAAGGAATAGGTAAAGAGCCGGGTTCGGTAGAAATTTTTGATTTGAAGGAATTAAAACCGGTCGCTGTGGCTGAGATTGGAAAGCAGGCTGGTGGAATTGCCTTTTGGAAAATGACCGATTAATTATCATTATATGTAACCGTTAATTTTTTACCCTGTATAGACTCAGTGGTCTTGGAACCATCAGGCCATTGGATATTGAGATGCGCTGCATCACCTTTTATTCCAAGAATTTGGACGGGAGAATTTTGAGACCAGTATCCTGAACCAGATTGAATTTCTCTTACGGGACCCATCGAACCATCTTTATAGCTGATTTGAATTTTTGCTCCAAATGCCCAAGGATTATTTTTTGTTCCCCGGAGCCTGACCCGCAACCCCGGTTTCGAATTTGTATTTTGAAAAAGTTTTGTTTGGGCGCCATTTTGGGTGACCAATAAATCAATCCGCCCATCCATATTAAAATCCGCGAATGCGGCGCCCCTTTGTTCTCCATAAACTGTAATACCACTTAAGTGTCCTGGCAGAGATGTGAAGTTTCCCTTTCCATTTCCAAGGATGACTAACCCTCTTCCAGAGTCATTCCTGTCTGTTTCTTTTTGAACGGCGAAAAAGTTTTGGCTAAGGAAGATATCTTCGTGTCCATCCCCATTTATATCAGCCACTCCGGCGTGCATGGCAGTGGTAATTTGTGCTTCGAATGGCAGTACCATAGGGTCAAAGCCATTTCCATTATTGATAAAGACCATACTTTCTAGGGTATTCGCTTCAAGATAAGGCGCACTGGTTAATGAGGAACCAAATATTTCACCAAGGCTGGATTGGGCATAATTCAGGAAAGTTCCTTTTTCTTCACGAACAAATGGCATGGCATTCGATATACAAGAGAATCCTCTTTCTGGAACAAGATCCTGAAATTGACTATCATAATGGGCTTCTACAATATCGAGAACATTATTGTTATCAAAATCGTCGAAATAAACTCTTAGGGGATGATCNGGCGAAAAATGATATTTTGTATTCACACCCCAGTTTGTNGCCACAATATCTAAGAGGCCATCTTCGTTAAAATCTCCCGTGGCGACCCCATTCCACCATCCTTTAAAATTGGATAGCCCCAGGGATGCGGTTACATCTTTGAATTGTCCATTATTATTTTGAAGGATNGTTATGGGTCCCCATTCCAAAGCCAATATGAGATCCGGATCACCATCGTTATCTATGTCGCTGAAAACAGAACCGGANACGAGGCCAATATCTGAAAATACAATTGAATTGTTTCCATCCGGTTTGAGTTTTCCGTTCTGATTAATGTATAAAGCGGAGGAAGCGGGTTTTGGATATTGGCTTGGGATAACACGCCCACCCACAAATACATCCAGATCGCCATCCCCATCTACATCAGCCTGGGACATTGGTCCGGCCATATGGTTTAAACTATTAAATGTGTTTTGGGCTTTTTTCGAATAGGTTGCAATAACACTCATNTCNTCAGAANATGATTCAAAATTAGCTATTGCCACCATAATCCCCTGATTTCCATCGGAGTCTACGTGACTTAGAATGGATGTTGCATCCTGTTCTAAAGTTTTCACNANAGAAAAAGGAATNAAAGAGTGACCATCAATATTTTCAAAATGATCAATAGACCCTCCTCGCCCGCCTGAAATAAAAATATCTTCATCTCCATCCTGATCTGCATCCATCCACATGANGCCAGGGCCGAGCTGACTGAATCGGTTTGGAAGAAGACTTTGGTTGCNAAAATCATCAAAGGGGTCTTCATGATGTGTATGATCCAAAAGATGGCTTATGTTTTGAAATATGGGATCAGCGCTTTTTATGATGGTCTCAGGCTGTGCCCCCTTTAATTGTCGTATTGTATAAAGGTAATTGGATTTTAATGAATCCACAGTTGTGATCGTCCCATCCCGCCATCGGATTTCAGCTGACATGAACTGCTCCCCCGCTGCAAATACCTGGAGAGGATCTCCACCAGAAAGATATCGCCCNCCGGCGATGACTTCCCGAGATTGAANNTCAGGACCACCTTTAATAACAATTTTAGCGCCGATTGCCTGTGTGTTTTTCTTAATACCCACCAATCGAATGGCTAACCGAGGTTTGGCTGAATTATTTTGATAAAGGCCGAGTGTTTGATTGAGACGATTTATCACAATATCGAGATCACCATCATTATCTAAATCGGCAGAAGCCATTCCGTGAGAAATGTCCTTTTCGGTACCCAANCCCCATCCGTCTAAAACAGTTTCAAATTTGAGGTTACCCTTATTACGGAAGGCGATATTTTTCAATTCTAATGTGGGATATTNAAAAAGCATTCGCTTGTATTCATTAAAGGAAGTCACGGTTGGTAATGCTACTTTTTGTTTTTGATTTGAATCTGAATCTTGAACATCATACATATGGCCAGTTGTAATGAGTATGTCTTCATACCCATCCAAATCCACATCCATAAACATACTGGCCCAAGACCACTCAGATGCTTGGGCTTGGCTAAATTGGGAAATTTCACCGAAGGTATGATCTCCGCGATTCAAGAAAAGGGTATTGTGCATATACTGGGGTCGATTATCAATTTCTCCAATAGATAAAGGTGTTGGTGCCATGGTCCCCATTTGTGTTTTCTTTAAAATATGTGATTGGCTCATCATGTCTGTCACGAAAAAATCCTGATTTCCATCATGGTTTAAATCAGAAAAATCCACCGCCATAGAAGAATTGCTCGTATGGCGAATAGCCAGTTTGTTCATAGCATGAAATGAACCATCTCCATTGTTGATCCAGACGCGATCCGGGCTTTCAAAATCATTGCAAATATATATATCAGGATGAGAATCGTTATTGATATCCCGAAACTGGGCCATAAGTCCCCAGTCTCTTAAATGATGATTTATGGGTTGACCATTTTCATCAGTGAATCTCCCCTGAGTGATGTCAACAAATTCAAATTCACCCTTTCCATTATTTAGATAAAATTGATCTACTTCCGCCATTTCAAAACGAAGAAGAATATTATTTCTAACCTCCGTCTCATAATGTTGATTAAATGGCGGCATCACAATCCAGCGATTGTTAGTAAGTTCCATTAGGGTGTTTTCAAAACTTAATACAGGTGGCGGAAGGGAATCACGCATGGCCAATCGTTTATAATTTGTAATGTATAAATCCAGATCGCCATCGTTATCTACATCTGCCAAAGCAGAGGATGTACTTCCAGGGCTATCTAATTGGGAAGGCAAAATCGTTTCAGTAAATATGCCACTTCCATTATTGATGAATAAACTATTAGGACCGCCGAGAGCAGTCACAATTAAATCTAAATCGTGATCACCATCTACATCAGCGAAAACAGATCCGGTTGAATAACGATTTTTGCATGCAACACCGGCGGAGGCAGTGGCATCTTCAAATGCCCAATTTCCCTTATTGATATATAAAACATTGGACTCCCGAATTCTGGCCATATAAATATCAACCCAGCCATCCCCATTTACATCTCCGAGCGCAATGCCAGACCCATGCATCAAATGCTGATTTCCCAAAACTTCTTTTTCACCAATCTGATTAGCCGCTGTAATACCAGTCTGGGTTGGGTTCATTTCTGTAAACCCAGATTGACCATTGCCTATTATTGCAATCAATTTTTCAGATTTAACCACTTCACCCTTTTTCCATCCCGGGGTATTTTGTGTACACCCCATAAATAAAAGGATGAGCATTAAGAAAGAAAAAAAGTTTTTCATAGTAAAAGTAAAGTTACTGCAATATAAGGGATGATTTCCTCAGGAATCGGTGTGACCGATGCCCGTCATAGCCAGCACAATTTCAGTACTTTCTTTGAATGAATTATGCTGAATAATGGTCGCTTTGAAAAAATAATAAAATGTTAATATATATAAAATGTGAAACCACCATTCAGACACTTTTCCGATATAAAAAGCACCATCAATAATCACCATGGCCATAAATAATATGGTTACCATCATGGTAGGAGGATAAAGTTTTCTTTTGATAGCAAACATTTGCTGGTATAGGTCCTTTCCCATAGTCGGGTGAGCCTCAAGATATTCCCGGATATTTACACCTGTTCCCACAAAAAAGAACATGACCAATGTTTGTCCCGCAATAAAAATAATACTAACTAATAGATCTAATGTAATATGATTTCGCGCCCAAAAATCAAAATAATGGTTTAATCCGACCATAAACAAACCGACGCCGGAAAGCGCCACCATTACATATGAAAGAATCATAAAAAACCACATAGAATTAAAACCCTTGAATGAATGATTGAAGGATTGAAAGAAAAAAAGAGGCAAGTTTAATAATGACAAGATCATACATAGCTAATCATCCAATTAATTTTGTTACACATTAAAGTGAAAGTAAATGCAATCGCCATCCTGCACGATATATTCTCTACCTTGGAGTTGGGCAAGTCCTGCATCTTTAACACTTCTTTCGGACCCGAGGCGAACAAGGTCGTTATATTTAATTATTTCTGCTTTGATAAACCCTCTTTGAAAGTCTGTATGAATTTCACCCGCTGCTTCTGGCGCGGTGGCCCCCTGCTTGATGGTCCAGGCCCGAACTTCTGTGGGACCGCCGGTAAAATAGGTTTCTAATTCAAGGAGACGAAATCCAGCATGGATGAGTTTGTTCAGTCCAGGCTCCGGGATGTTGAACTCTTCTATAAACATGGCTTTACCTTCGTCATCCAGAACAGCAATCTCCTGTTCTATTTTTCCACATAAGCGAATTGACAAATTATTTTCTTTTTTTGCGAATTCAAAAAGGGCCTGAACATGAGGATTCCTTTTATCATGAGTAATTTCATCCTCATCCACATTGGCCACATAAAGAATGGGTTTCCTGGTTAATAAAAACAAGCGTCTGATTGCAGATAGATCATCNTCTTCTGCTTCAAAGGATCGGGCCATATTCCCAGAATTNCAATGATCCTGAAGACGAGAAATAACATCCAATTCTTTCTGGGCACTTTTTTCTTTTTTTGCCAGTTTNGATAGGCGATATACACTTTTTTCAAGCGTCTCCATATCGGCNAACAGCAATTCTGTTTCAATTAACTCTGCATCCCTAACGGGATCTACGTTTCCNTCAACATGGGTGATATTATCATCTTCGAAACAGCGAATCACNTGAATGANAACAGCCACTTGACGGATTTGCCCTAAAAATTGATTGCCAAGTCCCTCTCCTTTGCTGGCGCCGCGAACCAAACCCGCGATATCCGTGAATTCAATTGTGGNGGGTGTTACTTTTTCAGGTTTGAATATTTTTGCAAGTACTTCNAGNCGGTCATCGGGAAGCGGCACAATTCCCATATGGGGTTCAATCGTACAAAATGGGTAATTCTCCGCTGGAACGGAAGATGCTGTAAGGGCATTAAAAATGGTTGATTTNCCTACATTGGGTAATCCAACAATACCACATCGGAGGGCCATATAATATCCTGATAAATCTTGAGTTTAATTAAAATAAATTTGTTTAAAAAGAATCCAAGGCCGGGTCGCCACCAAAATCATAGGTGAGATTATCAAACAACCCAACTTGTAGATTTTTGGCNAAATAAATGATGCGATCTAAACCCGTNCTTAATTCTCCATCTGCCCAGATTATATATTTTTCCNNCGTGACTTAAAAGTTTTTTAATATCAATCTTATAGGTTACTTTTTCATGATAGGGGCGAACCTGTCCTTTAAATTTTAAATCACTAACACCCAAGGCACGGCCACGGCCTTTCCCGCCAATCCATGTTAAAAAGAATCCTACCAATTGCCACATGCCATCTAGACCGAGGCATCCCGGCATCACCGGATCGCCTTTAAAATGGCAATCAAAAAACCACAAGTCATCGGTAACGTCTAGTTCAGCTTTTATTTCTCCTTTCCCATATTTTCCTCCAGTATCAGAAATGTGTAATATCCNATCCATCATCAGCATGGGTGGGGTGGGAAGTTTCCCCTTTTCCACNCCAAATAAATTGCCAAGGCCACTATCTATTAAATCTTCTTTAGAGTAACTGTTTTTACGGGTCATTTAATGTTCCTATATAAGCAATAAATTTACCCAGAATTTTGGGTAAATCAGGACTATGTTTTCTATCCCATTTTTTTGATGAATCTAATTGTCTAAATTCACCCTTNAATTATGGAGATTAATGATGACTGAATGGGTATTAATACTNGGTGGCTCTACCGGACACGGAGCTGCTACTGCAAAAAGATTAGCAAAGGACGGATATGGCNTTATCNCATTTCACTTTGATCGTGGAGAAGCAAAAAAGATNGCGGAAGAAACGATTACTGAGGTGAATGAAACGACTGGCGGAAATTGCCATTATTTTAACACCAATGCGGCAGCCGTAGAAACAATGGATAAATATATTCCCCAAATAAAGGAAATCACGGGGGGCCATCCCGTGAAACTGTTGCTTCATTCAATCGCCTTTGGAACCACCACTAACTTTTTTGGTGAAAAACCAGTCACGCAAAAACAAATGGATATGACCGTTCACGTCATGGGAAATTCACTTTTATATTGGACGCAAAAATTATTTGCAGCTGATTTATTGGGAAAGGGATCTCGCGTGATGGGTCTTACCAGTGAAGGAAATTATTTAGCGATGGAAGGCTATGGTCCTGTGAGTGTCGCCAAATTAGCCATGGAATCTATCATCCGCCAGATTGGTTGGGAATTGGGTCAGTTTGGGATTACAGCGAATGCCGTTCAAGCAGGAGTTACCCCGACGCGGGCTCTCACCAAAATTACAGATCGGTGGAAAGATTGGGTGGAGAGTACTAAAAAACGAAATCCAATGAAACGAACAACTACGCCAGAAGATATAGCTGGAACCATTTCAATGCTGTTAAAACCGGAAGCAGATTTTATCAATTGCTCCATCATTTATTGTGATGGAGGGGAACATCGCTCCGGTACTATTTAGATTGGTTATTTAAAATCGAAATGATTATGAGCCGGATTCTTCGAGTTCGGCTCTTTGTTTTATGAGGGTGACCAATTCATAATGTTCTTTGGTCGGCTGCATTTGAAAACAGGTTTCCGCTTCCTGCAGGGCATAATTCCACCACCCTTTTTTAGTATACATCAACGATAGATTATAATGCGCTTTACTCAATGCTTGAAAATCTTCTCTTTTTAATTTTTTATATGAATCGGGATAAAGCCGGGTGACTTCCCTGAATTCCAGGATGGCTTCTTCCACTAATCCCTTTTGGGCATACCATTTACCAAGTTTTAAATGGCGTTGCGGATCTTCTTTGCAACTACTTACAATAAATGCAATTGACAGGATTAGGACAGCTTTTGGTAGACTAAACTTCATATTGTNTCCGTAAAATTGCGGTATGTTCCTTCAGAATTCCAAGGGAAACATTTACAAATTTTCAGAGAAATTTGTTTCATGGTGAGGCTCCCGAACCAGGAAAATAATTGTAAATAATCCTGCCAACATCAAAGCGCCTAAAATACGAAATAAAATTACAAAGCCAACCGATTCACTCAAGATACCGCCGGCAATAATTGCCATGAGAATAAATGGACTCAAAATGGTATCGATTAAAGCCATGATCATTTTATTATCTCCCTTTTCCCCGGCGAAATCAAAAACGATGGACATGGCCGCAGGGAAAAAAGCACCCTGGGCCATTCCCAAAAAGAAAAATATACCATAGACCCAAAACATGGATTGAACGCTTAAGGCAGTTGNGATGGCAAACACATGGCTTGTAAAACAAAATGTCATGGCGGCCTTATGTCCGATTTTATCTCCGATACGTCCTGCAACAATACTTCCAAAGCCAAAAGCAACGAGGCGGGCGGCGGTTAATAGTCCCGCTTCACTAATGTCAAAATGAAATATATCCCTGGAATAAACTGCATAGAGTCCGATGGCAGGAAATTGTGCCGTAAGAAATATTCGGCTATATATATATCTTCGAAAATTTCTGTTTGTTGTAAGAATAGTCTTTGTTTCATGTATAAAATCTTGAATAGTCCGCTGTTTTTGAGTTAGATCAATTTCTTTAACCCGAAATCCAAAATAGGTAAGAATACCAATAGATAAAGCCACAAACAGAATCAGGAACCCCCATCCAAAATTGGATGGGAATGGAATGGAACTGGCCAGCAGTTGTTTCACCATTATGCCGCCAATAAATCCACCNATACTATTCCCAATAAAAGAAATCCCCAGGAAAGTGCCCCGGTTATTTCGTTTAGTCACATGTTTTAAAAAATTGGACCAAATAGGAATAATGAGCCCTATGGCCAGTGAATAAAAAATGAAACAGACATAATAAAAAATCCAAGCCTTTGGACCTGTGGGTGCAAAAAATGCGAATACAAACCCTGCCAGAAAGATGGGTGGTAAAACAGTAAGGTGNACTTTAACGGTGGCCATTTTTATATCGCGAATATTTCGTGCCATGAGAGCGGAAATCAATTGGGGCGCCGCCATCAAAATCGCAAACACGCCTGCAATGGAGCCCACAACACTGAGGGGCGCACCGAGCAGTGTTAAAAATAAGGGCAGTATTGTGGACACATCGTTGAAAGCAAATCCAATTCCCCAACAAAATTCGTGGACTATATTCAACCCTAGGTTATGGCGATGATCACTAAGACTGAGTCTGGCCATTATTTGTTTCTCTTGTTAATAGAATAATAGATCCCAAAAGCAAAATTGCTCCCACCCATTGGGTAAGTGACAATATATTTCCACGAATAAACCAATCTAGCCCTACTGCGGAGAGGGGCCAAAATAATTCGTAAAGAGTTGCATGGGAGGCAGGCAATTTGTTTAATCCGTAATAGTAAAAAAACAGCGCCAATGAACCAGTGCTTAAAACGATTAAAACAATAAACCCCCAATGAGATAAAGTCATATTGTTGATGGCGTCATATTGACCAGTTGAGAGCAGGACAAATGCGGTTACAGATGCCGTGATAGCCAACCTCAAGGAAGTAACTGTTGTGAAAGACAAACGATTGAGCGCATGTTTCCCTAACACAGTGGAGCTTCCCCAACTGAACGCAGCAAGCAATGCAAGGAGAGCTGCAATGATTGTTTTATCATCCCAATCATTTATGGAACTGGAGCCAAAGGTAACCAAATATCCACCCACAATCGCAGCGAATGCTAAAATGATAAATCGTTTGGTTATTTTTTCTTTCAGGATGANACCGGCCAGAGCAATGGCAAAAATGGGCTGAAGTTTTTGAAGTAAAACCACCACAGAAAGATCAATATAATTCACATAGCTTAGGGCTTTCGTATAGAAAAAAGTGCCGAGAACGCCGCCGAAAATACTTATCCACAAAACGGATATCCATCCACGCTGGCCGAGCGAAGAAACTTCCTTCCATCCCCTGATGAGTAATGGTAAAAATAATATTGCGCCAATAACATGTTCTAACGAAACAATCAAAAAGGAAGGTAAAGCAAACAAGTTTTGGCGAATAAATCCATCAAAGCTCCAGAGAAATGCAGCAAAAATGACAGCAAGGGCAGGAAGGTACTTTTTCATCCGGCGAAATTACAGCTTATATAGAGGTGATTGGAAACCGATAAAATAGATTTTAAGTCNGTCAAGCGCCAGAAAATTGCCTAGATAGTTTTAATTCATACTTACATTATTTTTTAAAATAGCAAAATCGTTATCACATCAATGCCCGAATGGTTGCATTGGATTTTGCCAATCGGTTATTGAGCGATTGAATTATAAAAGCATGAAGCTCGACGCTTGGTTTCTATCGATACCGTATTTATTAAGCTTGTCCCCCAATTGATGAAAAATTTGATATGTCTATACCAAACGATCGAATCGCCATTCCCCACATTTGTTTTTCCGGCATATTAAAGATAAAATCTGGAGTTGTTTCTTGCACCAGCCAATCGCCATTTTCAATTTCCCGTTCCAATTGTCCCGATGTCCAACCCGCATGACCGAGTAGAAGTCGGCACTCTGCATCNCCATTTTGTTTCGACAAATCCTCCAGTGTTTTTTTATGACTGGACAGAAAAAAATCATTAGAAATTTTAATTGAATCCTCTGACTGATAATGACTGCTGTGGAGCACAATTCCCCTTTCCACCATAACCGGGCCGCCAAAATAAACCTGCTCCACAGATTTTAAAATTTCATCNGCATCATCATAGAAACTATCAAATAACTCTTTCAAGGTAGGATCACTGAATGGTTTATTCACTATGAGTCCCATGGCACCGTCCTTATTATGTTCACACATAAAAACAACCGAACGGTTAAAGTAAGGATCCTGCATATGGGGCATGGGAATGAGGATGTGATTTATAATCGAATTCATAGCCTATCTTATGAAATTGTAGGCTTGAATACCATAAAATTATATAAAAATTCAGCAAATCGTTTTTTGATCACCCCCGAATAAAGTTGTAAATTCATGGCCGTCAAAAATTTGGATGAAAATAAACATAAAATATTCATGACAAAAACAGTAGATAAAATTATAATTAAAGGCGCCCGCCAGCATAATCTCAAAAACATTGATGTGGAAATTGAGCGCAATAAACTTGTGGTGATTACGGGCTTGTCTGGATCCGGGAAATCTTCATTGGCCTTTGATACCCTTTATGCAGAAGGGCAGCGCAGGTATGTAGAATCTCTTTCTTCTTATGCGCGTCAATTTTTAGGGTTAATGGAAAAGCCCGATATGGATTATATNGAAGGCTTGTCTCCGGCCATTTCCATTGAACAGAAAGCTACTGCACGGAATCCAAGATCTACCGTGGGCACCGTAACAGAAATTCATGATTATATGCGCCTACTTTATGCCCATATNGGGAAGCCTCATTGTTGGATTTGTAGCCGTCCAATTCAACGCCAGACGGTACAGCAGATTGTGGATACCATTATCAAATTTGGGGAAGGAGCTCGAATTTATATTTTGGCACCGGTGGTTCGGGGACGAAAAGGCCAGCATAAGGGTGTCTTTGAAGAAGTGCGGAAAGAAGGATTTTTACGCGTTCGAGTCGATGGCGTCATNCATGGTGTAAACGGAAAATTCACACTAGAAAAAAATAAAAAACACTCCATAGAAGTGGTTGTTGACCGTCTTGTTTTGGAAGATGATTTTAAAGATCGTNTGACGGAGTCGGTGGAATTATCATTAAAAATTGGTTCTGGTTTAACCATTGTACATGAATTGCCGAAAAAAGATCATTTATTCAGCGAACATTTTGCTTGTCCTCATTGTGAAGTATCTATGGAAGAATTATCGCCCAGGATGTTTTCCTTCAACTCCCCCTACGGCGCCTGCCCTCATTGCGATGGTCTGGGTTCCCACATGGAAATTGATCCAGAAATGGTGGTGCCGGACAAACGCAAATCTCTGATTCAAGGTGCAATTACTCCATTGGGTGAACAACCTCGGGGGAATTGGTATGGCAGTATTTTAAAAAGCCTGTCCCGTCACTATAGTTTTAACTTCACCACCCCATGGTTTAAGCTTGATAGAGGCATCCGCGAAATATTATTAAATGGAACCGGTTCAACGAAATTAAAAATGGAATATTCATCTGAACGATGGAGCGGCACATATACCGGTGGTTGGGAAGGAACAATTCCAAACCTAATGCGTCGGTACAAACAAACCAAATCCAACCATATTCGTGATTGGATCGAGCAATTTATGAGTATGCGGCCCTGTCCAGAATGCAATGGNTCCCGGCTAAAGGAAGAGTCCCGAGCTGTAACGATTGGTAATGTTAGTTTAGGAGAATTATCTTCTTATTCTATCAAAAATACGGGCGCATTTTTTAAATCCCTTAAGTTGGGTAAAACAGATGCGACTATTGCCCACCAAATTTTAAAGGAAGTCCAAGAACGGTTAAGTTTCTTGATTGATGTGGGGTTGGATTATTTAACATTAGACAGGTCCGCCGCTACCCTTTCAGGCGGAGAAGCGCAGCGAATCCGGTTGGCAACCCAAATTGGCAGCCAACTGGTGGGCGTATTATATATTTTAGATGAACCATCCATCGGACTCCACCCTAGGGATAATGGCCGCCTGTTAAATTCTTTGAAAAAACTTCGAGATTTGGGGAATTCAATTGTGGTGGTTGAGCATGACAAAGAGACTATGGAATCAGCCGACCAGATTATTGATTTGGGACCTGGAGCAGGAGAGCATGGCGGTGAGGTTGTGTTCTCAGGTACACCGAAAANAATACTTACGTCCTCTACTTCGATTACAGGCCAATACCTCACAGGAAAAAAAGCGATTCCCATACCATCAAGCCGCCGGAATGGAAATGGAAAACTGCTCACCGTTATTGGCGCACGGGGAAACAATCTAAAAGAAATTGAGGTTTCTTTTCCATTGGGAAAAATGGTTGTTGTCACCGGTGTGAGNGGTTCAGGGAAAAGCACCCTGTTAAACGAAACNATTTTCCCTGTTTTATCNAAGGAATTGAATCNNGCCNGGGCNTATCCCCTGCATCACGAATCCATGAGTGGNTTAGAATATCTTGATAAGGTTATCGAGATNGANCAAANACCCATTGGTCGGACNCCNCGCTCNAATCCNGCNACNTATACAGGNGTGTTNACTTTTATNCGNGATTTNTTTTCNCANCTNCCNGAATCCAAAATTNGGGGATATAAACCNGGGCGCTTTTCCTTTAATGTAAAAGGAGGNCGNTGTGAGTCNTGNGAAGGNGATGGNATTATCAAAATTGAAATGAACTTCNTGCCNGATGTTTATGTNACNTGTGAAGTNTGTAAAGGGAAACGCTATAATCGAGAAACGCTNGANATAAAATATAAGGGAAAAAACATTGCAGATATTTTNAGTATGTCCGTTGAAGAANCNTTAGGNTTTTTTAANAATATTCCNCGGGTGAAGAAAAAATTGATTACACTCAANGATGTAGGATTGGGGTACATCCGNTTGGGCCAACAGGCCACCACATTATCNGGNGGNGAAGCACANCGGATNAAATTAGCNACNGANNTATCNCGNGCNTCAAAAGANNGAACNTTTTATATNNTGGATGAACCCACAACCGGGCTCCATTTTGAAGATGTAAAATTATTACTGACNGTACTCCAACGGCTGGTGGACCAGGGNAATACTGTTGTTGTNATTGANCANAANCTTGATGTGATTAAAACAGCTGACTGGATTATAGACCTNGGCCCGGAAGGGGGNGAAGAAGGTGGNCAGCTCATTTTTTCCGGAACNCCGGAAGCATTGTCNAAANATNCTGGTTCTTATACGGGATCNTTTTTAAAAACGGCATTAAATGGAAAGCGTAAATAATGAAATCACCNAAAGAACTNGANNANTATTATCCNCATTGGGAAGTGACCAAAGATTTAATNGATCAATGTATTGATATTATGCTCAACCTNCGGCANAGCGGCCACCCGGGTGGTTCNAGATCAAAAGTNCACGCCATGGTAANGACCCTTCTTTCNGGNGCCATGCGNTGGGATATNCGNGAAGCNGGNAAACGNTTTNNTGATCGNTNTGTNTTNGTGGCNGGCCANGCNAACCCNATGGTTTATGCGACNNTNGCNGTNCTGAATGAAGCNATGCGNATAAAATACCGNCAGACNGGTGATTCAAAATATCAGCATAATAAAGGNNAAGNCTTTCAATTGGTTTGGGAAGACTTGCTTNNNCTTCGACGAAATGGCGGCTTGCCCGGCCATGCAGAAATGGAAGGCAAAACCNTNTTTTTTAAATTTAACACGGGCCCCAGNGGGCATGGCTCACCAGTGGCTGCAGGGGAAGCGTTGGCATTAAAATTGGCGAAAGTTCCGGAAGTAAAGGTATTTGCTTTTGAAGGTGAAGGCGGGTTCACTGCCGGCGCATCCCATGAGACACTCAATTCTGCCTGGGGATTGGGATTGGGAAACCTGGTATATTTTATGGATTGGAATGATTTTGGCATTGATGCACGTCCATTCAGTTCAGTCATGTATGGCACACCAAATGATTGGTTTGGCTCTCATGGGTGGCATGTGGAAGGCACCATGGAAGGTGAAAGCTGGAGTGAATTAACTGAAGCTTATCACCGTCTTTTGGTAGAAAAAGCGGACCCCAATATTCCAAAAGTACTCTATGCCAAATTGCGTAAAGGACGGGGATACTATAAATATGATTCTGCCAGTCATGGTGCTGCCCATAAACGGAATTCAGAATTATTNTGGAAAACNAANGNGGATTTCGCCAAAACATATAATATTAATTTTGATGGATTTGGTTCTGATGCACCATCTTCCTGGGACGGACAAGTAGATCAGGCCCGATCGTTATTTAATAATGTTTTTTCGGTTTTGGAATCGAATCAACCATTGGTGGATTATTTAACCGATACACTCATCTCTGTTGGTGANTCCGTCCCGGAAAAAATTGAAGGTTGTAAAATCACCATTAAAAATCCCGCAAAAGACAAAAAACTTTTTGACGTAAATTGCCTTCCGGATGATTTGTTTGCAACGCCGGGGACGAAAGCCCCTAATCGGGTTGGCTTTTCAAAATATGCCAGTTATATCAATTCAAAATCAATAGAAGAATATGGCCGGCCATTGGTGATTGCCATGAGTGCAGATTTGGCGGATTCCACAAATATTTCCGGGTTTTCAAAAGGATATAATGGTTCTCCCGATTTAGGTATGTATGATAAAACGAATAATCCTGATAGTCCCCTCATGCCACAGGGGATCACAGAATTTACCAACGCCGGTATGCTGGCTGGGTTGGCAACGGTGAACTTGAATGAAGATCCATACAAGGAATATAATGGGTTTTTTGGTGCCATGAGTACCTATGGTTCATTCAGTTATTTAAAATATGGTCCCATCCGGCTATTTAGCCAAGTAGCTCAGGATTCCAATCTTAAAGTGGGAAAACTTATTTGGGTGGCTGGTCATTCGGGGCCGGAAACAGCGGAAGATAGCCGTACCCATTTTGGTATTTTTGCACCNGGCGTAACGCAACTGCTTCCCGATGGGCAAGTGATTAATATTCACCCTTGGGAGCACAATGAAGTAGCTCCCGCTTTAGCGGCGGCCTTAGCGACAGATGTTCCAATTGTTGCCATCCATTTAACCCGGCCACCCATAGAAATTCCTGATCGAAAGGCATTAGGGATGGCCTCTCATNTGGATGCGGCAAAGGGTGCATATATTATCAAGGATTATGAAATAGATCGGNCCAAGGAAGGCCTCGTGATTGTCCGTGGTACCAGTTCAACTAATTCATTGGTCAAGATTTTACCCAAATTAAAATNGGAAGGCCCCAATGTAAAAGTAGTGGCCGCTATTTCCTGGGAGTTGTTCAAGCAGCAAACTGAAGACTATCGCGAGTCTATTATTTCGAATCAGGAATGGATGGATGCCATGGTGATTACCAATGGGGCAAAAAGGCTCATGCATAAGTGGATAGCCAACCGCGTTGTGGAAGTATATAGCATGAGTCCAGATTTTGACAATCGGTGGCGAACTGGCGGTTCTCTGGATGAGATTATTGCGGAATCCAAACTTGATCCGGAGAGTATTTGGGAAGGAATCAATCGATTTGCAAATGAGCGAAAACAACGGCTGGCCTCTATTCAGGCGTCTATACCTGAATAGATTTGCAAAAATTTGACGACCCCCCCTTCATTTTTGTACCTTCCACCCCTGATAGTGTACGCTTTTTTTCTATTTGAGATCATAAATGACTGAAATCCATATTACAGACCCTCAACCCTTTGAAGATGATTTTGTTATTGAGAAGTCCTTACGCCCAAGTTCCATGGATGAATTCATCGGGCAAAAGGATGTGGTGGACAGTCTTAAACTCTATATCGAGGCAGCCGTAAAAAGGAATGAAGCGTTAGACCATGTTCTTTTATTTGGTCCACCCGGATTGGGAAAAACAACCCTTTCAAATATTATAGCAAGAGAATTAGGTGTAAATGTTAAACAAACATCGGGCCCGGTTTTAGAACGGGCGGGTGACTTAGCGGGCGTGCTTACAAACCTCCAGTCTCGGGATGTGTTTTTTATTGATGAAATTCACCGCTTGAATTCAGTTGTGGAAGAATATCTTTACTCTGCCATGGAAGATTACCGGATTGAAATTATGATTGATAAGGGACCCAGCGCTCGAAGTGTTCAACTCAATATTGAACCCTTTACACTGGTGGGGGCTACCACACGCCTGGGGAATCTCACATCACCACTCCGAGATCGATTTGGTGTTGTGCTTCGGGTAGACTATTATGATCCCCAGGATTTATTTCAGATCGTGACTCGTTCTTCAGATATTCTGGAAGTAGAAATTGATGATGAAGGTGCCATGGAAATTGCACGGCGATCCAGAGGAACGCCTCGAATTGCCAACCGAATTTTGAGAAGAACGAGAGATTATGCCCAAGTGAAAGCTCAGGGGAAAATTGATGAAACAGTTGCCAAAGCATCCCTTGAATCGCTGGGGATTGACGAATATGGACTGGATGATATGGATCGCGCAATTTTGGCAGCGTTGATTGATAAATTTAACGGTGGACCGGTGGGTGTGAATTCCTTATCCGTAGCCGTAAGTGAAGATGCTTCAACCATTGAAGATGTCTATGAACCTTATTTAATTAAAGAAGGTTTTATTCAGCGGACCAATAGAGGCCGCATAGCTCAGGAACAGGCCTATGCCCTTCTTGGGCGAAAAATTACTAAAAAACAACAGAGGTTATTTGAATGATACCAAAGAAGAAAAAATGGAAACTGGCGGATTTTGACTATCCATTGCCGGAAAAATATATTGCACAATACCCCGCAAAACGCCGGGACTTAGCCAAGATGATGGTAGTGCACCGCGATACAGGTGAAATAGAACATAAAATATTTTCGAACCTTCCGGAGTATTTACGAAAAAATGATTTAGTCATTATGAATAATACGAAAGTATTTCCAGCACGACTTTACGCAAACAAAGATCGAACCGAAGCAAAAGTGGAAGTATTTTTGTTGCGGGAATTAGAAAATGACCTTTGGGAAGTCATGGTTCGTCCGGCACGGAAAGTGCGAATAGGCAATAAACTCATGTTTACAAAAAATGTATATTGTGATGTAATTGACAATACTATTTCCGGTGGGCGTGTGGTTCGATTTGAATATGAAGGCGAAGAAATTTATGATGTCATTGATCGGGTGGGAATTTCACCCTTACCGCCGTATATCAAACGGGAATCGGAGCCCAAAGATAAAATTCGCTATCAAACAGTTTTTGCGTCAGAGCGGGGTGCGGTTGCGGCGCCAACAGCAGGTCTTCACTTCACCGAGGGATTAATAAATCGCATTCATGATAAGGGTGTTAAAACTGCCTTTACTACATTGCATATTGGCTTGGGGACATTTCGTCCGGTTCAGGTGGAAGACTTAAATCGCCACCAAATGGATTCGGAATATTTTGAAGTGAATCCAAAGACAGCGTTAGCAATCAATGAAACAAAGAAAAAACGCAGACGGGTCATTGCCGTAGGTACATCTACCGTAAGATCGCTGGAAACAGTGGCTGTTTCCGGATTTCAAGTGTCACCAAAACGTGGCTGGACCGATAAGTTTATTTATCCACCTTACGATTTTAAGATGGTTGATAGTATTATCACAAACTTCCACCAACCCAAAAGCACATTGATGATGATGACATCCGCATTTGCGAATCGTGATTTAATTATGAAAGCATATCGTTTAGCCAAGAAAAATGATTATCGTTTTTTGAGCTATGGTGATGCCATGCTGATTATCTAAAGATTTAGCAGAGTAACAAATGATGAAAATTACAGCTGTCATTCCGGCTGCAGGGAGCGGAGAACGGTTTGGCGGGAAAAAACAGCTCAAAATTATGGGTGGTCGCCCACTACTGTTTCATACGCTGAAGCCGTTTATTGATTCTGAATTAATCAATGAAATTGTGGTTGTGGCGCCTAAAAATGATGTACAGCAATTGAGCCGGGAACTCAAGTCCATGATTTCAGTAAAGCCGGTAACGGTTGTAGCCGGTGGGAATACACGACAAAAATCAGTCTTTAACGGACTGAAAGCAGCGAGTGATTCATCGGAACTTATTTGTGTCCATGATGCAGTGCGGCCCTTTGTAACAAAAGAATTAATTGAAAAAGCGGTGAGCGGCTGCAGTGAACATGATGGTGTAATCGTGGCACAACCCTCTACGGATACAATTAAAAAAGTCATGGATAATCAAATTTTAGAAACACTTCAGCGAGAAATAATCTGGCGGGCCCAAACACCACAGGTTTTTTCTAAATCCGCATTGCAGGAAGCATTAAAAATGGCGGAGGAGGAAAATATCCAAGGGACGGATGAAGCGTCATTATTAGAAAGAATTGGCTATCAGGTGGGTTTTGTAGAAGGATCGTCCTTGAATATTAAAATAACCACTGAAGAGGATTGGGTGTTCGCAGAAGCAATTTATAATCACCTACAACATGATTAAAACAGGCATAGGATACGATGTACATCAATTGTCCGAGGGTGAAAAACTCATTCTTGGTGGTGTGGTAATTCCCAGCGAAATAGGTGCTATTGGTCATTCTGATGGCGATGCTTTAATCCATTCCATTGTGGATGCGTTATTAGGAGCAGCAAATCTTGGCGATATCGGTCAGCTTTTTCCCAGCGAAGATGACCAGTGGAAAGATGTGGACAGTTTACACTTTTTAAATATAGTTGGAGAAAAAGTACGAGGNGCGGAATTTGAGATTAATCATATTGATTCGATCATTGTACTTCAGAAACCAAAACTGTCGGGATTTATACAGGAAATGAAATATAAAATTGCCGATNCCCTGCAAATAGATGAATCATATGTTTCGGTAAAAGCAACCACAACAGATCATCTGGGATATNTTGGTGAAGGCAAAGGCATCGCCGCCCAGGCCATTGCCACATTAAAAACAGGTTAAANATGGGCTTGGATTGCCCCACATTTTCTAAAGTCAATATTGGCCTTAAAATATTGTCCCAACGGAATGATGGATACCATAATATATATACGGTTTTTCAGGAACTGGATTTTGGGGATTCAATCACCATTAAAAAAGCGGACTCTGGGTGTACCATATCGTCAAATATGGATTTGGTACCAACAGGTAAATCCAATATTTGTCACAAAGCCTACACAGCATTAAAAATAAAACATTCTGAGTTAGGTGGTGTGTCAATCCATATTGAAAAAAGCATNCCTGTGGGAACTGGTCTAGGAGGTGGATCTGCAAATAGCGCCGCTGTTTTAAAAGGACTAAACAAACTATACAATCTTGAACTTTCGGATGATGGATTAGAAAGAATAGGATCTGAAGTTGGAGCAGATGTCCCTTTTTTTATACGTGGGCAAACACAGCTTGGAGAAGAAATTGGCGATAAACTGACGCCGCTTTCCCACCCGGTGGCAGGCACTTATTTACTCGTTATTCCAGATTTATCTATCAGTACGGCCTGGGCATATGCAGAAATAAAAAATAAATTGAAATCAGGGAATATTTTACCTAATTTTACGAGCTTTTTTAGTGGGGATAATTCCTCACTTAAGATCTTTGAGAATGATTTTGAACGGATCGTGATTCCAGCATATCCGGAGATTGGTGCCATAAAGCAGAAGTTGCTTGAATTGGGCGCCCGGTTTGCCAGTCTGTCGGGCAGTGGCTCGACTGTGTATGGGATTTTTGACGAAGACGCTTCTGCAAAAGAAGCTGAGTTATTTTTCCACCCAGCACATCAGACCATTCTGGCTAACCCCACATAACCCTCCTTTTTGGATCACACCACTCAATGCAAAATAAGTATTGGGGCGTCGTCTAACGGTAGGACACCTGGTTTTGGTCCAGGCAGTCGGGGTTCGAGTCCCTGCGCCCCAGCAGAAACATTATGGATAAAAATCTAAAAATATTTNCCGGNCGGAGTAATCCGGTTTTGGCTCAAAAAATTGCCGATTCTTTGGGGATAGAACTGGGCATATTATCGATCAAAACTTTNTCNGATGGTGAGCTATGGATTAAGTTTGAAGAAAACATCCGCGGTCGTGATGTATTCATCATTCAACCAACGAANAGTCCTGCAGAAAACATACTGGAGTTGGTTTTGATCATTGATGCAGCCGTCCGTGCATCTGCCAATACGGTGACGGCGGTAGTNCCATATTTTGGGTATGGCCGGCAGGATCGAAAAGACAATCCTCGNGTGCCAATTTCATCAAGGGTGATGGTTGATCTTATGACTGCAACGGGTGCAAATCGAATNATAACCATGGATTTACATTCGACCCAGATTCAAGGGTTTGCTACCATACCATTTGATCACTTATACAGTCGAATGGTTTTAATGGACGCAATTAAAAATTTAGGGCTTGATCCTAAAAAATCAACTGTATTGGCTCCGGATGTAGGTTCAGCACGAATGAGCCAAGCATATGCAAAAAGATTAGGAATGCATTTTGCATTAATTGATAAACGCCGTTATGCACCGAATAAGGCTGAAGTCATGCACTTGATTGGAGATTTAAAAGATAAAGATGTTCTCATCATTGATGATATGATTGATACAGCGGGTACGACAGTAAATGCAGCAAATGCGGCAAAAGATAATGGGGCAAAGAGTGTGACGGCTGTCGCAACACATGCGCTTTTATCTGGTCCGGCAATTGAACGGATTAAAGAATCAGCAATAAAGAAATTAATTGTGACAGATACTGTATCTATCCCAGAAAATAAAAAATTAGATAATATGGAAATTGTAAGTGTGGCGCAGGTTTTTGGAGAAGCGATTCGTCGAGTATATGAAGGTGAATCGGTTAGCGCCCTTTTCGAATTTTAATTAGAGGTAAGAAAAATGGCTTCCTACTATAAACTCCCAACTGAGGAACGATCTGGAATCGGAACAGGTTCAGTGCGTGAAATAAGAAGAAATGGGAAAATCCCTGCAAATTATTATTATCATGGTGAACCGAACCAAAATCTGGCTATTGATAAAAAAGATTTCCTTCATGCAGTGAAATCGGGTCAGCGTGTGTTTGAATGCGATATCAATGGAGAAACTGTTTTTACCATGATTAAAGATGCGCAATATCACCCAGTAACCGAAGAAGTGATACATGTTGATTTAATGCGTGTCCGTCGAGATGAAAAGATGACTGTTTCAATTCCAATTGTATTGGAAGGAGAATCGATAGGCGCTAGTGAAGGTGGGCTTATAACCCAAGCAACCAGCACCATTGAAATTGAATGTTTACCTACGGATGTACCTGAAAATCTTATGGCAGATATATCCACATTAGAATTAAATAGTGCAATGACAGCTGCAGATCTTGTTTTGCCGGCGGATGTTTCTTTAGTATCCCCAGAGGATACAACCATTGTTACCTGTAATCCGCCAAAAGCTGAAGTTGAACCCGAACCTGAATTAGTTGAAGGTGAAGAAGGCGTTGAAGGCGTTGAGGGCGAAGACGGTGAACAGGCTGAAGGTGAAGCAGCAGATGGAGATACTGATAGTAAAAAAGATTCTAGTGATGCTGCTGATCAGGGGGAAACTTCCAAGGAATCATGATTGCCATTATTGGCTTAGGGAATCCCGGTGATCAATATGCAAATACAAAACATAATGCAGGCTTTTGGGTGGTGGATGAATTGGTCCGTCGACAAAAATTGTCCTACAAACCGGGGAAAGGCCCCTTTATATTTGCACAACATCCAAGACGGGAAGTGTTAATGATCAAACCAACCACAGGCATGAATCTCAGTGGTATTGCGGTAAAGGATGTGGCGAATCGCTGGGATCTTTTGTCATCGGATATTCATGTTGTAGTAGACGATGTAGATTTACCATTGGGGACTATTCGCATTCGACCCAAAGGCGGAGATGGGTGCCATCGTGGAATGGAAAATATCATTTATCAACTGAGGTCAGATCAGTTCCCGAGGATTCGTTTGGGAATAGGGACTGATGAAAATATGCGTCCGGCGGAAAAATTTGTTTTGAAACCATTTCGATCAAACGATAAAGCAAATGCGGAGGCCATGGTTAACCTTGGTGCGGATGCTTTGGAAAATCTTTTAGTGCATGGTTTAAATCGTACCATGAATCATTTTAATTCATAATTGAGGAGACATTAAATCCATGAATTCTAACTATATGTTTGTGATTGGTGCGGCTGTATTAGCCATGGTCTATTCATTCTGGAAAACAAGCTGGATTTCCAGTCAGGATGAAGGCACGGACCGTATGAAATCTATTGGTGCAAGTATTGCCGATGGCGCCATGGCTTTTTTAAAAGCGGAATATCGTGTTCTTGCTATTTTTGTTGTTGCAGTTGCCGTTCTTCTTGGATTGGCAAATTCAGGCAGAGCAGATTCAAGCGCTTTAATTTCACTCTCGTTTGTTGTGGGTGCTGTTACTTCTGGTTTAGCAGGATTTCTTGGAATGAAGGTGGCCACTAAAGCGAATAACCGTACAACAAATGCGGCCAGAACGAGCTTAGCTTCTGCATTGAATGTGGCTTTTACGGGCGGATCTGTTATGGGAATGAGTGTCGTTGGACTTGGCGTTTTAGGGCTGGGTGGATTATTTATTTTCTATACGGGTTATTATGGGAGTGATTATGATTCCATGAAAACAGTTTTGAATGTAATCTCTGGGTTTTCTCTAGGGGCATCATCTATTGCGCTTTTTGCCCGTGTTGGTGGTGGTATTTATACAAAAGCAGCGGATGTTGGCGCAGATCTTGTAGGGAAAGTTGAAGCTGGAATTCCGGAAGATCACCCATTAAACCCCGCAACAATTGCAGATAATGTAGGTGATAACGTNGGAGACGTGGCTGGTATGGGCGCGGACCTTTTTGAATCCTATGTTGGNTCTATTGTTGGATCGATGGTTCTCGGTGCAAGNNTTTTAGTCATGGGTGGATTTGACTTCAACTTCGTTCTGCTTCCATTATTAATAGCAGCAGCGGGCATTGTCGTTTCGATTATTGGCACTTTTATGGTTTCTGTGAAAGAAGGGGGCGATCCCCAAAAAGCCCTGAATAGAGGTGAGTTTGGCAGTTCAGTGATTATGGTGGCAGCCATTTACTTCTTAATTCAGGAATTTTTGCCTGCAGATTTTGTTCAAGGCGGTGTAACCTTTACGAGNATGGGTGTTTTTTATGCCACCGTTATCGGTCTTGTTGCCGGTTTAGGGATTGGTTTGATTACTGAACATTACACAGGCACAGGAACGTCTCCAGTTAAATCTATAACTGATCAATCAGCGACAGGAGCCGCTACGAATATTATCGCCGGATTAGGCGTGGGGATGCAATCTACTGCTATTCCGATTTTAATATTAGCTGCGGCTATAATGGGCGCCCATCATTTTGCAGGACTTTATGGAATTGCAATGGCTGCACTTGGTATGCTGGCAAATACGGGTATTCAATTGGCGGTAGATGCTTATGGCCCCATTTCTGATAATGCTGGTGGAATTGCTGAAATGGCAGAACTTCCTTCTGAGGTTCGNGAAAGAACNGATAAACTTGATGCAGTTGGAAATACGACTGCCGCAATCGGAAAAGGATTTGCNATTGGATCTGCGGCTTTAACGGCCTTAGCCTTATTTGCNGCTTTCATGGTTCAAACAGGAATCAAAAGTATTGATATTTCTAATCCACAGGTTATGGCCGGATTATTTGTTGGTGGAATGTTGCCCTTCCTTTTTTCATCCATGGCAATGGGTGCTGTGGGTCGTGCGGCCATGTCTATGATTGAAGAAGTCCGTCGTCAATTTAGAGATATCCCGGAGTTAAAAGCCGCGCTTGTTGTACTGGGNAAAGGGGATGCGTCCACATGGTCAGATGATGATAAAAATATATATGAATTGGGATTAACCAAAGCGGATCATGAACGATGTATAGAAATTTCGACCCAATCTGCAATCAAAGAAATGATCCTTCCTGGCATTCTTGCCATTGCTTCTCCCGTAGCTGTTGGTTTCATTTTTGGACCTGAAACGTTAGGTGGTCTTCTGGCTGGCGTAACGGTCTCAGGTGTCCTTATGGCNATTTTCCAATCCAATGCCGGCGGTGCATGGGATAATGCGAAAAAAATGATTGAAGAAGGCATTGAAATTAATGGACAATCGGTTGGTAAAGGATCCGATGCTCACAAAGCGGCTGTTGTTGGAGATACAGTAGGCGACCCTTTTAAAGATACATCAGGTCCATCCTTAAACATTTTAATTAAACTTATGTCTGTGGTCTCGCTNGTGATCGCACCATTGATTGCATAATAAAATAGGAGTATTATATGAGATATTATGAAAGTCTCTATATCGTAAACCCAAGCTATGAACAGGATCGTCTNGATGAAGTGATGAAGACAGTATCCGATAAAATGGGAGAATACGGTTTTTCAATAATAAATCACCGATTATGGGGAAAGAAACGATTGGCTTATGCCATTCAAAAACATAAATATGGTACGTTTATTCTATTGCATTATGAAACTGAAACTATTGAAAACTTAGACCGATTCCAGAGATTCATGATACTAGAAAAACCAATTCTTCGGAATCAAACCGTTGTGTTAGACACACGCCCGGAAGTACAAAAAGAAGATGAAACTGTTGATGAATCAAAAGATTCAGTTGATTCGCAGGATAGCAACTCTGAAAAAAAAGANAAACAAAAATCCGAAGAAGAAGCCAAGGAAGTAGTCGCTGAAGAATCAGGGGAGACGGGGGATGAAGTTGTTGAAGAGAAAGCGTCTACTGAAGAGGAATCTGTAGAAAAAGAAATTTTAGAGACAGTCNAGGAAACAGTAGAAGAAACGGTTGAAGTTGAAGAAAAAGAAGAAGTTCAGGAGTAAATTATGGCATTTCAAAGTAGAAGAAAATTCTGTTATTTTAAAGAAAACAGCATCACAGAAGTTGATTACAAAGATGTAAAATTGTTGAGACGATTTGTCAACGATCAGGGGAAAATCATGCCCAGACGCGTGACTGGTACCAGTTCAAAAATGCACAGGAAACTTGTCCGCGCCATAAAACAGGCGCGCAATATTGCATTAATGCCCTACACCAATATTAGTACTGAGAGTTAATCATGGAAATCATTTTATTACAAGACGTTGACACCCTTGGTACCTCCGGTGATATTTTAATTGTGAAACCTGGTTATGCACGGAATTACTTATTTCCCCGTGGTCTGGCAGTNCGCTCGTCGAAGCGTAACCGTGCTTTAGCGGATGAAAAGAAAAAAGNTGTAAAAGCGCGAGCTACGCGAGAAGCAAAAGCGTATGAAGATTTGATGAATAACCTGAAAAAAACCGAAATTACAATCGAAGTTGAGGTGGGTGGAGAAGATCGTTTGTTTGGTTCTGTTACCAGTCAGAATATTCATGAAGCCTTGATTGAAAAAGGAATNGAAGTTGATCGTCATGCAATTCTTTTGGAAGAACCGATTAAAGCGCTTGGGATTTATGACATTCCAGTAAAGATCACAAAAGGATTAAATCAGGAAGTTAAAGTTTACGTCATCCAAGCATAGGCTTAAGTCGCAAATAAAAAATGAAGCCCCTGCCGGTTACTATTCGGTGGGGGCTTTTTTTTGAGTAGATTCCANCTATATGTTTAAACGTGCATTAAAATACTTCGCTCCCCTCTTTCTATTTTGGATGAGCTTTTTTGCAATAGAGCGTCTATTGTTTTTATTTTATAATATGGATAACTCAGGCCTTTCTTTTGCTCAATTACTAGAACCTTTTNTTCGGGCAATTNGGTTAGATATTTCNACCGTATGTTATCTCATNTCNCCCCTGTNTTTATTGTGGATTATTCACTTATTNNTTCCCATCAGACAATTTANATTATTCCATAAAATATATTTTTTANCCTTCATTCCGATTTTAGCATTTGGGTTNGTTGTTGGTCTGGAAATATATCATGAATGGGGTTACAAAATGAATCGGGANGTTGTGAGTTATATACAGTTTCCAAAAGAGTCATGGGCCTCATCTTTGAATTCNCCCCTNTGGTTATTATTTGGAATTTATTCTATTTATACTTTAGTNTTTTTGAAGTGGGGTTTGCGAATTGCGAATAGATGCCAAAATATAGTAGATGNANCTTNCGAGNTGGATAATAAATGGATAGTCAGAAATANTAGTGNAGCAATTTTAAGTATATTTNTGTTTGGNNTTNGTCTTAGGGGCGGATTTCAACAAGCGCCNATCAATCAAAGTTTTNCNNATTATTCNACGAATCCAACNTTGAATGCAGCANCGGTGAATACAGTCTGGAATTTAATTTACAGTTATTCCCGAGAAGTACATAAAAATCCATATAAATTTTTTACCAAAGATGAAATAAATGTATTGGTAAAAACAGTAGAAAATAAAAATTCATTTCCCAAAATATTCACAGGTAATAATCATAATATTGTTTTGCTNGTTCTTGAAAGTATGGCCTCAGAAATGTTTAAAAATATGGGTAGTAAAAATNAATTTACAGTCAATATGGATGGTCTTATTTCCAATGGGCTTTTATTCAATAATATTTATGGATCTGAAAAACGGACGGACCGGGGTATCGTATCTATATTAAGCGGTTATCCATCCTTACCCCTGCTTTCGGTGGTCAAGCAGCCGGACAAATCNAGAACCCTTTCCTTTTTGCCCAAGAGATTTAAACAAATTGGCTATGAAACTTCATTTATTTATGGNGGCGAATCGGAATTTGCAAATATGAAATCATATCTTTTAAATGCGGGNTTTAACCATATTATTGATAAAAATAATTTTGAACAAAAAGATATGAACTCGAAATGGGGNGCTCACGATCATGTGGTTTTTAATCGCGCTTTGACTGAAATAAAACAGATGAGGGAACCATTCTTTACGACTGTTCTTACTTTGTCCAGCCATGAACCATTTGATGTTCCCATGGCACCTGTATTTAAAGGGAATGATCGGCAGACATTATATAAAAATTCTGTTATTTATTTGGATCGCTCATTGGGAGACTTTATGTCTGCTATTTCAAAAGAACCCTACTATAATAATACCATATTTATTTTCATTGCTGATCATGGTTTTCGTGTAGGAGATGCAATCAATTGGTATCCAAGAAGGCATGGGATTCCTCTATTCATTTATGGCAAACCATTGAAAAAAGAATGGCGGGGAAAGGTGGTTTCAGATGTTGGTAGCCAAACCGATCTAGCCAAAACAATCTTGGACCAATTTGACATGGATACAGTAGGGTTTGGATTTTCGCGGAATTTACTGGCAGGATCTGCCGGGTCCGCATTTTACACTTTTAATCATGGTTTCGGTTGGATCGAAGAACACCAATCACTTGTTTATGATCACGAATTAAAAACAGTTACTTATTTTAATGATAATATTTCTGATTCAACAAACAATCATTTGTTGAATCAAGGGCGCGCATATCTTCAAAATGCCTACCAGGATTTTATTGACCGGTAAGCAAACTATCTGTTGCCGGGAGATAAATCCTGCCGGTATTTTCATTGTCTATGTTTGCTGACGTTTCATTTCCGATCTCCAGTTACCAAACTTTTTCCTATGAAATTCCTGAATCATTATTGGGAAAAGTGAAAGTAGGCGTTCGGGTAAAGGTCACCCTTGGCCGGCAAAAAACCCAGGGTATTGTGATCGGTTTAAAACAGGAGTCTGGGTTTAAAGGGCGCATTCGTCCAATTGAATCACTGGTTGATGATCAGCCAGTTTTGGATCGCCATTTATGGAAACTGATTAACTGGCTCGCAGATTATTACAATACACCGGTTGGGATTGCTGCAAAGACAACGCTGCCAGCAAATTTATCAACACGATATAAACCTCAAACACAAATGCTGGTAAAATCAACAGNCGAGAAATCTGAACTACCAAAGAATGCAAAAGCACAAATATCTATTTTAAACTATTTAAAGGGCATGGATGATTTTGTGGCCATTCCGTCTTTGAATGATTTGGCTTCTAACCCAACTGATGTGTGTAAGAAACTATCTGAAAAAAATCTAGTAGTAATAAAACGCGAACCCATTATTCCGGATTTGACAGGTTTTTCTTTTAAGCCAATGCATAAAAAAATCCGGTTTACAGATTATCAAAATTCGGCGGTGGATAAAATCTCTACTTCTATGGATAAAAATGAATTCAAACCCTTTTTGCTTCACGGTGTAACAGGAAGCGGAAAAACGGAAATATATATTGAGGCAGCACGCCATGCAATTAATCAAGGGAAAACAGTTATTATGCTTCTCCCGGAAATTGCTTTAACACCCCAAATTGCTGGCCGATTCAAATCAGTATTTGGTGATAAAGTGGCTATGTGGCATTCAAAATTAAGTCAATCCGCCCGGGCCTGGACTTGGAAACGGATTTGCGCCGGAGATTATAAGGTTGTGATCGGAGCTCGTTCGGCTGTGTTTTCGCCCCTAAAAAATTTGGGATTAATTGTGGTNGATGAGGAACAGGAAAATTCCTACAAACAAGAATCNCCTGCCCCACGATATCATGCAAGAGACGTATCCCTTATGCGGGGTAAAATCCATAATGCCACCGTTGTATTAGCCAGCGCCACACCCAGCCTTGAATCCTATTATAATTATATACACGGTAAATTTGAATATATTCATCTCCCGGAGCGGTTTGGTGGCGCAAAATATCCCCATGTTCATGTAGTAGACATGATGAAGGAATCAGAAGATACGGATGTGTATGGCGCTATTTTTTCAAGGATTCTATTAGAAAAAATATCAGATAGAATTGAAAAAAAGGAACAAGTGATTTTACTTCATAACCGTCGGGGATTTGCCCCTGTTTTGCGGTGTGCAGATTGCGGCGAAGTTGAAACATGTCCCCATTGCCAAGTGGCTTTAACCTATCATAAATATGGGGAATTTCTTCAATGTCATTTTTGTAATCATATGCAAAAACAATTGCCCACACAGTGTAAGGAATGTAAAAGTATTTCTTTAAAATTAGCGGGAATTGGTACACAAAAAGTTGAAGAAGAATTAACGAATCAATTCCCAGAGGCAATCATAGAAAGGCTTGATTTTGATACAACGAAATCTGGGAAAAATATTGTAGAAATTTTGCAAAGATTTTCTGATGGAGAAATCAATGTTTTATTGGGGACCCAAATGATAGCAAAAGGGTTGGATTTTGCTAATGCAACATTGGTGGGTATTATAAATGGAGATACAGGATTACACCTACCTGATTTCAGGGCTGGTGANCGCGTTTTTCAGTTGATATACCAAGCCGCAGGTCGGTCTGGTAGAGGGAGAATCCCCGGAGAAGTTGTTGTTCAAACGTATAGCCCGGAGAATGCAGTTATTAAATGTGCCACCCAGCTGGATTTAAAAAAATATTATAATATTTGCCTGGATGAGCGACAGGCCTTGGACTATCCCCCGTTTAGCTGGATGGTTCGATTGGAAATATCAGGGGAAAATAGAAAAGTCGTTGAAAAAGCAAGCATGATTTTGGGAAGAAAGTTTAAGCAATTACCCAAAGGTATGATTCTGTTGGGACCGGCCTTTTGCTATCGGGAACGACTGCGGAATAAATTCCGAATGCAAATTGTGATTAAGTCCAAAAAAGAAATGGATCCCAATGGCACCAAACTCCACCTGCATTTTAAAAAGATANTTAACCATAAAGATACGTTCAAACTACCCGGGAATGTTCGTCTTACTGTGGATGTAAACCCAGTTTCTCTATTATGATTCGAATGCTAAGTATTGTTTTATTTGTGAGCGGTGTGTTTGGGCAATCATCATTTCCAGGTTTGAATAGCTGGACTTTTGGACAAACGGTTGGTTTTGCCGGCGGCGGATATTTAATTTCAACTAATAATGGATTTCGTAATGGTGCCATGCTACCCGATTCGACTCGATATTTTAAAATTAATTTGGTTAAATACCCCGCCGGAATCAACGGCCAATCTCTTTTGACCAATGGGAAAATAAANGGACATCGCGTTGGATTAAAAATNANCAGGCTTAATTATGGCATTTTTGAAGGAAGGGATGTGAATAATNAANCCACAGGAGATTATTCTGCAGGAGATATTCATGTTCAGGTGATGTATGCAAAACCATCAAATTCTGGTCGATTCATTGTGGGAATTAACTCTGGTCTTTTTTTGAGTCAGGTTGAACATAAAAATGCCAAAGCGGTTACATTCTCTCCTGGGATTGTTTTTAAATCTCAGATAGGTACCATGGGCCTCACGTTAGAAAACACAGGCGTGGTTTTTAATTCATATGCAGAAACCAAGGAGAAATTACCGTCGTTAATTGTTGCATCTTTTAAAAGTAAAATACCAAAAACCCCTCTTGAGCTTGAAATGGATTACATATACCCTATCAATACTAAAACATCAATCATTACGCTTTCTGGCCTTTTTCATTTAAGAAATGGATTAATGATAAAAGGCGGTACTTCAACAAAAAAATCAGGACAAATGACGGATGTATCATTTGTTAATAACTTATTCGCGGATATGGGAATAGGCTTATCTTATGAAATTGAAGATATATTAATTGATATAAATTCATACACTTATGGTCCCGGAGGCTTAGTCTTTGCGTTCGGGATTTCTGTTAGATATTAATTATAGATTAAAATATTTTAATTATTGATTTGTTAAAATCAATAATTAAATAAGTAATCTCACCCTTTTTAAGAAATTATTTATGTTTTAACTTTAATATTAATAAAAATATTAAT
>PAXB01000017.1 GCA_002715035.1 Fidelibacterota bacterium | reverse complement strand
ATATGCGGCACCCATGATGGTACTAAGCCCCACCCCACCTGCACCAAACACAGCGACAGAATCACCTTTTTTAACCTGTGCTGTATTCAAAACGGAACCGACCCCTGTTGTAACGGCACATCCAATTAATGCACCAACCTCGTCGGGGATTTCATCGGGTATTTTTATACAGGATTCTTCCGGGACAACCGCATATTCTGAAAGGCAAGATAGCGCACAATAATGAAAAATATCACTGCTATTCTTCGATAACCGGGACGTTCCATCCATCAAATTACCTTTCCAAATATGGCCGGTAAATGCTTCACACAGACCAGGCCTTTCTTTTCTGCAATAAAAACATATTCCACAATTGGGTGCCCAATTCAATACAATCTTATCACCCTTTTTCACCCGTGAAACATTTTGACCTAAATCCGCCACATATCCGCACCCTTCGTGGCCTGGGACTACCGGTAGTGGATGTTGCGTATCTCCTGTACGTAAATGCCAATCACTATGACATACCCCTACAGCACTCATTTTAATAAGCACTTCGTTCGCTTTGGGTGGATCTATATCCAACTCCATGATTGAAAATGGGGTATTTATGTCGAATAAAACTGCAGCTTTGGTCTTCATGGCTTTACCAAATATAAATAAAAAAAACCTCGGAAATTTCCGAAGTTTTTAAAACTGAATTATAAAATGATTAATTAAATCCTCTCTTTCATTTTTATCGTTTTTTTGATATTTTTGATTCCAAATTAACTTTTTTACCAGTCNTCGTCGCCCCAATCATCATCTTCAATCACGAAACCGTATCCTTCTATAGCCAAGTGGGCTTTTACAATTTTAGATACATCAGTGGGACCGGAAACTGCCCAGNTAAAGTCCCGAATTGCTTCCAATAATTTTTCCGGTTCGCTATGCAGTTTGGCTACATTCTTTCCCCAGACCTCTTTTACAGAAGCCACCGGTTCATCAACAGGAATATAAGGTGCAGGCATTTTTGTGCCGGGCATGATTACTTGGGGATCCTTGAACCATTCAATAAGCCATTCAGGACGGAGTCGTTCTTTCGTCAATGCCAAGTTTGGCCCCCAAGTGACAGCAGCCTGTCGTGGTTTTTGGTTCCCATAAAAGTGACAATTCTGACACCCACCCATGTCTGCAATTACATCTCCAGCCTTGTATGATGTAGACTGTTTATTTACCATATGTGGATTCTCATATGGTAAGGTTTGACCATCTTTCAATTGGAAATATTTAATGATGGTATTCCAATCATCATCGGACATCATTTTAAATGTGGGCATTCGGACAGCCAAATTGGGTCGAATCATTGTTGGATTCTTAAAAAACTTTAATAGCCAATCCGGTTGCACTTTTCGCCCCTCCGTATCCAACATTGGCGGCGAAAAGGATAATACAATGCCACGATCTTCTGCGTTCGTTTCATCTGCAATGTCGCCAATCCAGGATGCGATCGTCGGCTGAATAGCGCCGCCATCACTATCAATAGCGTGACACCCTTGACAGTTATATTGCCGAATCAATTTTTCACCNGCTTCGATGGCAATATTACGTTCATTTCTCGCCGGGAGTTTAGTCGTAGGAATTTCATCTTTCACCCAACCCATTGTCACAGTTGTTACAGCGTCCAATTCCTGATCGTTCAATCCAAAATGAGGCATCCGCAATTTATCCAATGGATTTTTTACTTTAATTTTATAGGAATGATCCTCCTGAGGTATCATATCAAAAATGCGGGGATTATCTAATTTTTGTTTAAACCAATCCCATTTAGTATGAGGAATTTCATCATGAAAATAGCCAAAATCTAATTTAGTAATCAGCTTGCTTGCCTCGGTAGATAGGGGGGTTCCAATTGGTTTGGCATCTTCAAATCCATCAATATCATGACAACTGAAACACCCGTAATGGCGGATAAGTTTTCCACCAACATAATTTAATTTTTGATCAAGACTCATGGTTCCCAATCGTGCTTTTACTTCATCTTTTCGCAATATGGACGATAACAAATCGGAAGCAATCAAGTTTAATTCATTTTCATCAACTTCGGGCCTGGGATTCTTTTCGAAACCTTTATCTCGTTGGCCAATCAAAAAGGCGGAAATATCAGACGCTTCCTGTTTAGAAAGTCGCAAGTTTGGCATCTTAGTGCCAGAATGATAACCCTGAGGATCGCGAATCCAATTGTATATCCACTTTTGGGTTGTTTTGGAACCGAGATTGATCAAGTTCGGGCCATGTTCACGACGCATGGAATTGACCGATTTCAATGCAACCTGCTCTTCTCCCTCCGTTGCATGACAGCCTAAACATCCTACAGAATTCACCAGCATTCGACCATTATCTGCATTTCCCTTATTTTGCATTTTCTCCATTTTAAATGCTTCACTTCTATCAAATAAATAAGAAACAATGGCATGGATTTCTTGATCTGTCCGCTTCACAGATTCAAGGTCTTGTGAATTTACCTGTTTAAAGAAATGGGGCATCCAGGTATTTTCTCTAAAACCACGCGGGTCATAAATCCATTTATANGCAAAATCNTTCGTCGTTTTTNCAGCAATTTTTCTCAGNCCTGGNCCAGGTTTNGNTGTATTCTCNAANCCATCAATTTGGTGACAGCCAAAACATCCNCCCTTTTCAACNATNGTCATNCCCAANGCCAATTTTGGNGNATCTTTAATCGGAATGGAATTGGAATGACATTTTAAACAGGATGCTTCTACATATTTCATGGGAAGCATCGGNGTATCCCAGTGGTGCAGCGGATGCCATTCTAATTNTTCCTCCCATCTTTCTGCCATTTCANGATTATTCGGACTATGGGCTGATGAAATAAAATNAGTCCCCCGNCCNCGGCCTGCATGACAACCGGTACAACCATATTCATTCATGGGGTGNGGTGAATTNGCNCCNANATANAGATCCAATTTNGGATGGGTTGTATATGGTTGGGGNGCNTCTTCAAATCCCTTTTTATCAATTCCCATATGACAGGTCATACACCGATCNACTTTTGGAACACCCATAAAAACCATATCATCTTCAATNTCNTTTATGACAACCTGCTTAACTTCATAGTAAGGATCAATAAAATCTAAAACGGGTACATCCCGAACGATATTGCCAATTTTATTTGCAAAAGACATTTCTTCAGGATCAATTTTTATCAATTTTCTGACAAATAAATTTTTATCACGGGAAATAGCTGTAATAGCATCATTCGCTTCTTTCAATGATTGGCGAATAATTTTTAACTCATTATTTTTTGCTTCAACTTTACCTTCTATAACTTCAGTATTTAATTTACTGGCAGAAGTCAATCCTTCTAGTTTNCTTAGAATTTTTTCTGTAGATAAAAGATTGCCGTGTCCATGTTGCGCTTGTTCAAAATTATATTTGGCCACGTCATAATCTGCTTTCGCAAATTGATATATTTGGTTTTTTGCATATAACTTAGCTTCTAATTTTTGAATATCACTTTCAATGGACTCAATNTCTTCCTGACGTGAATCAACTNTATTTTGCGCNANNTCAANTTGAGCNTTCAATACAGAATAATCTTCATTGNNTTCTAAATTTGTAGAAGCAGNTTGAACGTCTCCTCGTGTTTTTTCAATTTCTAATTCTCTNAATTCAATTTGGTACTTTTTCCATGGACGATTAAAATCATTCGCAAATGCCAAAAGCCAAATGAATGCGAATAGTAAACTAGATATGGCAAACCACTTATTGAGCTTTAGAATATTATAGTATCGTTCTTGTTGGTTAATCATGTTTCCGTTTAATTCGCAGCTTAAAAGTTGAAAAAGTATTCTGGAATTGAAATGATGTATTTCAAGTTAAACATCCACCGCAAATACATTTTGATGGGTAAGGTTAGGGCAGCCAATATTAAGACAATAAATAATGAATATCGTGCCACACCTAATCGTTCAAATAAATTTTTAAGCCATGTCTTGGCCAGCAAAGGCGGTAGAATCATAAAATATCCAAGGAGGAGTAATATCCCCCAAATTTCCCTTAATAAAATATTTCCGGGTAACCCCATACTCATCCATTTAACATATATAAANTCNGATAAGTTTATATTGGTCAGTGCTTCAATTTTATGACTATCCCAAAATTCAAATGGACCAAAGAAATTCCAGTTAGGGCCACGCAATACTGTACCAATTACAATAAGCAAATTCCATAGAACCAACCAGCCAAACATAAATATTGCAATGGAAAGTTTTCTGTTTTTAAAACTATAGTAACCAGACCCTTCTTTAATATTATCCATATATGGGATTCCCATTAATCCAACAATAATTAAACTGGGAAGAACAACCCCGGCCATCCAGGGATCAAAATAAACCAACATTTCTTGAAGACCTAAAAAATACCATGGTGCCTTAGCAGGATTAGGGGATTCCGATGGATTGGCGGGCTCTTCTAGAGGCGCCGGTAACCCGATAGACCATACGAGCATAAAGGCAGAAAAAAGAACGATTGTAATCAATTCTACATACACCAAATCAGGCCAGACTAACACTTTATCATTGGGTGCATCATACTGCTCATCTACTGGCTGTCCAGCTTCAATCAATTTATCATTGTTATACGCTTGGTTCATGGATAGCCAAGTAAAAAAGAAAACCAAAAATATCAACCCGGCAATGGGAACATTATCAGGCTTAAGCATGATGGCTCTAAAATCAGAATCACTTAATCCAAATACAAAAAAACCAACCAAGAGTACCGAGATAATCCAAAATGATTTCACACTCCACAATCCGTCAAATTTGAGCCGCCGATGCCACTTTTCAAACCAATCGGTTGGTGGAAAAATAAAGAAAAAGATGAGAAATGTGAACGATACAAGAATCGTCGGTTTCGAAAGGGTATCAATCAAATGTTTAAATGCTTCCACAATTATACCGGTGTAGAGATGCCACCATCCTTACGAATACGCCAAAAATGGACAGCCATAAAAATCATTATAATAAAAGGGAGCCCAATACAATGAAGCACATAGAAACGCAATAATGTTGCCTCTCCCAGGAACCGGCCGCCAAGCAATGCAAATCGGATATCACTGGACATGGTTACAAAATTAATATCCCCAATAGCCAGCAGGGCTGCACCAGGGCCTTCACTCCCAATGAATGGTGTAGCGCGAGCCATATTAGATCCAACCGTAATCGCCCATATTGCTAATTGATCCCATGGAAGTAAATATCCTGTGAAGCTTAACAATAGGGTCAATAGTAAAAGAATGACACCGATTGCCCAGTTGAATTCTCTCGGTGGTTTATAGGACCCAGTCATGAATACCCGGAACATGTGAAGCCAGACCGTGATGACCATGGCGTGAGCACCCCAACGATGAATTTCCCGCATAATACCAAATGGGACTTGTTCCGCTAAATCAATAATGTCTGTATAGGCATATTCAATAGTGGGTCGATAATAGAACATGAGCAGTATACCTGAAATCGTTAAAATTAAAAATAGGAAGAAAGATAAGCCACCCATGCACCAGGTGAATTTTAATTTCACCGCGTGTTTTGGCAGACGGACTGGATGGAGATGTAGAAAGACTGAATTCAATACAACCATCATTCTCTGACGCCGCGATTTTGGTACACCGCCACCACGGAAAATAGAATTCCATACCTGACCTTCAGCTAATCGTTTTAATAAACCTTTTTTCTCTGCCATAAAACTCTCTTACACTTTTAGGAAGGCTTCAGGATCAACCCATTGGCCTTTTTCCTGTTGATAATTTTTTGTTTTGTCCACGATAATTTGTCCATCATCAGCCAGTACGATTCGAAAGCGTTCTAAGGGGCGCGGTGCCGGTCCCTCAAAATTAATTCCAGTTTTACGAAAGCCGCTCCCATGACAAGGGCATTTGAATTTCTGTTCGGCAGCGAGCCAATTGGGTGTACATCCCAAGTGAGTGCATGTGGTTGAAAGGGCATAAATACCTTCACCGTTACGAACAATCCAAGTACCATACTTACTTTTCCAACGAAGATCCACTTCCCCTACTTGGTAATCTTCTGGAAAACCGGCACGAAACGTTTGAACCGGTTCAAATAATACATTTGGAAAAAAGAATCGCAACATCATGGTAAAAAATCCACCGGTGGCAGCGACAAAAGCAATCCATCCTATGGAAAGCCAGGAAAAAAATGTTCGGCGGGTAACTTCGGAACCATCATCCGTCTTACCCAATGCCGCTGGGGGNGGACTGGCCGGTGNTACGGNGACCGATTNCTTTTCGTTTNCCTCAGGCATAATNATTTAACCTTATTCGAATTGTGTTAACGCTTTGCGAGCTGCTTCGCGAATTTTTANATTTGGATCATCCTTCTTTANCTGCNCCAAAGATTTTTTCAACTCCATATCCTGAATAAANGGCGCAACNTGGATGGCCACCAACATGGCCTGAACCTGCTCAATTTCATCTATATTAGGGAATGAATCTAAATAATTTCTATTCAAGAGGTCTAATAAAATTCGCTGCCCACTGGCATTTTCTAATTTTGCTAACGCAACCGCCGCATCCCATCTCACATTAACCTCTGAATCAGCCATCATTTCCTTTAAAAAAGAAACAGAGGATTTATCTCCGATCTTTCCCAAGCTTATGACGGCTTGGAGACGGACTTTCGCATCACCATGATCGAGCATATTGATGATGGGTTGAACTGCATCATTATCTCCGATATTCCCTAAGGCATGGATAGATGCCATGATCATCTCGGTCTCAGGACTATCTAATGATTCTAATAGGGGTGGTACATACCGTGAATCTTTTGTGGCTCCCATCGCCAAGGCCAGATATTGCCGAACACGACTATCTCGATCATTTGCAGCATAATCAAATGCTGAAATCATCTCTAAAATAAACCGATCATTCTTTGGGACCATTTTGGGATTTGATAAAATTTTAGATAGTTCGAATGCGCCTTGCCACCTTTTCGTGGAACCACCAATTTTCACATCTTCCAGATAATCCTGAGCAGTGTTGGGCTCAGAAGTAATGATGCGGACGACTAAAAATATGAGTACAGCAAAAATAGCAATAATTAATGGTACAACAAAAAAGCTGTGAATCACAACCCGAAGAGCGGACTTTTTTTCTGGTTGTTCGTTTGTTACCTGTTTTTTTTCCAATATAAACCCAAAGGTTATGTGCCGCGGAAAGGACTCGAACCTTCACACCATAAGGCACTGGTTCCTAAGACCAGCGTGTCTACCAATTCCACCACCGCGGCAATGATGCTTTTTCACTGTTGAAAAAGCTGGGGAAATTACTATTTCATGTCAGAAATTTGAAACAGATAAAGTGAATTAATTCCCTAAAGCATTTTGGAGATCAGCCTTCAGATCTGCAACATCCTCAATCCCAATCGATAACCGAATTAAAGTTTCCGTAATACCCATTTCCAGTTTAACATCCTCCGGTATAGCTGCGTGTGTCATATTATATGGAACGCAAACCAGACTTTCTACCCCGCCCAAACTTTCTGCAAGGGTAAACACTTCTAGCCGTTCCAGAAAACGGTCTCTCGCATCTATTGATCCAATATCAATAGAAATCATGTGCCCGAAAATTACATCACCACTCGGGGATCGCTGTTGTTTCACAGCAATTTCATGTTGAGGATGACTATTAAGTCCAGGGTAAAGAACACGATCTAATCCTTTTTGCTTACAGAGCCATGTAGCTAATTCAGCTGCATTGTCCGTCGATTTTTGATATCGGAGTCCCAATGTTTTTGTGGATCGTAATAAGATCCAGTTATCAAATGGACTGGGTACTCCTCCCGTTGCTTTCAGCAAAAATCGGAGTCGTTCATCCAAATCATCATCATTGGTGGTGAGTACACCCCCCAAAATATCTGAATGGCCAGAAAGAGATTTTGTTGAGCTTTGCATCACCACATCCACACCCAAATCCAATGGCCGCTGCCCGTAAGGACTCATAAACGAATTATCCACACTCAAATATACACCGGCCTTTTTGCAAATGGCTGATGTCGCCTCAAGGTTGCATAATTCCAAAAGTGGATTGGTAGGCGTTTCCACATGAACCAGTTTGGTGTTGGGGCGAATATGTTTCTCCACATTCGCAGGATCTCGGGTGTCAATCCATTCAAATTCCATCCCCTGACGCTGAAGTACATTCATTGCCATTCTATATGTTCCACCATAAGTATTTCTTGAAATGAGGATATGGTCTCCTGCATCAAAAAGTTGAAAAAGGGCGGTGGTGGCGGCCATTCCTGTACTGTAACAAATGGCATGCTTTGCATTATCCAGAGCCGCAAGATTTTTTTCCAACCGCTGACGTGTGGGATTTGAAACGCGAGAATAATCAAATCCTCGGGTTTTACCAACAGCATCCTGTTTAAATGTAGATGTTAAATGGATTGGCGGCGAAACAGAACCGGATTCTTTGTCCGCTTCATTCCCTACATGGATTGCCTTTGTTGAAAATTTCCAATTTTTCTTATTCGCCATTTTAAATTCCTTTTTTTATTCCGAGGAATGTCCCTATACCTGGGCGTATCCCTGATTTAAATATTGCTGTAATTTTTTGTATTTCACTTCTACTTGTTTCCCGCTGGGACTTACCATTTTCACTTTTGCGTTTCGACCTATTTTTTCATCTGCATGCACGGGCTGTTTTGGAACGCCGGAAGATGCAACAGCCTGTTCCTGCATAGATGGACCGGAAAACCCCATCCCAGTAGTTTCATCGTGCTGGGTTTGAACATTCCGAGCACGGCTCACAGGCATTTCTGGTGCTGCTTCCATTCCCCGGATTTGGGTTCTATATAACCGTTGAACTGTTTCTTCAGTTGTGTCAACCATCATCTGCTGAAACATCTGAAATCCTTCCGATTTATATTCTAATAGCGGATTTTTCTGACCATAGGCTCGAAGGTTTATCCCCTCCCGTAGCTGATCCATGGCGTATAAATGATCCTTCCATTTTTCATCAATGGTCCGGAGCATTACAAATTTTTCAAACCCGCGCATTACATCATCCGGCAGTAAGGACTCCCGCGTTTGATATACTTCTTTTGCTTGGTCTAAAATAAAATTTCTGGCATCTTCTATGGAAACCTCATCGCTTTCTGCAGATTCTTTAACCGATTCATAGTCAACATCCACCAAAAGATGGGACGAAAGATTTTGTCTCAGATTTTCCCAATCCCAATTCTGGGGACTGATATCCTCCATCCGGTTGAGTTCATCATCCACATATTCGTCAACCATGTCTAATACAGCATCAGAAATATCTTCATCGTTTAATGCTTGATTCCTGATATCATACACCACCTGCCGCTGTTGGTTCATTACATCATCATATTCCAGCAAATGTTTGCGAATACCAAAGTTCCTTTGTTCTACTTTTTTCTGGGCATTTTCAATCGCACGAGTTACCATTTTAGCGGTGATTACCTCTCCCTCTTCTGCGCCAAGCCGATCCATAATACTGGCAATCCGTTCGCTATTGAAAAGACGCATCAAATCATCTTCCAAAGATAAATAAAACACACTGGACCCCGGGTCTCCCTGCCGGCCGGAACGGCCCCGCAGCTGCAGATCAATCCGTCGAGATTCGTGGCGTTCAGTTCCAATTATGTGGAGACCGCCAGCTTCAATGACCCCTTCGCCCAGTTTAATATCTGTCCCACGGCCGGCCATGTTAGTGGCAATGGTTACCGCACCAGTTTGTCCTGCGCGCGCCACAATTTCTGCTTCACTCTGGTGCTGTTTTGCATTCAGTACATTATGGGGGATAACCCGTCGCTTCAACATGCGTGAAAGTAATTCGGATGCTTCAACCGTAATCGTCCCAACGAGAGAAGGCTGACCCTTATGATGACATGATGCAATTTCTTCAACAACTGCATTATATTTTTCCCGCGTCGTTTTATAAATTAAATCTTCATTATCATCTCGAATAATAGGGCGGTGTGTTGGAATCACAACAACATCTAAATTATAAATAGACCCGAATTCTTCTGCTTCTGTTTCGGCTGTACCGGTCATACCCGCTAGTTTATCATACATTCTAAAATAATTTTGGATTGTAATGGTAGCAAGGGTCTGGGTTTCCCGTTCAACGGTTACATTTTCCTTTGCTTCTAATGCCTGATGTAGCCCGTCGCTATACCGACGGCCAGCGAGAATACGACCGGTAAATTCATCTACGATTTGGACACGGTCATTTTCCACCACATATTCCACATCTTTGTCATAGAGCGTATAAGCCCGAAGTAATTGGGTCATATTATGGATTCGCCCGGACCGATCCGCATGGAGTTGATGTGCGTTTTCTTTTTCCTGATCTTTTTCCAATTTTGATAAAGATTCATTTTCATCAATATCGTGGAGCATTTCACCCAAATCCGGAATGATGAAAGTTTCAGGGGAATCCGGCGCTAAAGCATTACGCCCTTTTTCGGTAATGTCAATAACATGTGTTTTTTCATCAATACTAAAAAATAGATCATCATCTACTTCATGGAGTTTTTTATCCCGCATGAATTCTGATTCCACCTGATGAGCCAATTTCTTGGTGCCACCCTCCTGAAAAATTTTCATCACCTTTGGATGTTTTGGTTGTCCTCGTAATGCCTGGAGAAATTTATACCCCGCATCCCTATCCTTCTCTTCTTTCAAAAGAGTTTCACCTTCAGATACGATTTTGGAGACAAGTGCATTTTGTTGTCTCACCAGGTTTTGAACGAGCGGCCGTAAGTCCTTGAATGATGTATCTACCGGTGCATCTACGGCTCCGGAGATAATAAGCGGCGTACGTGCTTCATCAATCAAAACCGAGTCTACTTCATCTACAATGGCGTAGGCGTGATCCCGTTGGACTTGATCCTCCTTCTGCAAAGACATATTATCTCTGAGATAATCAAATCCAAATTCATTGTTAGTGCCATAAGTAATATCACGATTATAGTTTTCACGCCGTTGTTCCGGCGTCATATTATTTAAAATAAATCCAACAGATAGGTCCAACCGTTTATACACCTCACCCATCCATTCCGCATCACGCTGAGCCAAATAATCATTCACTGTAATTAAATGAACCCCCCTGCCAGTGAGNGCATTGAGGTAAATGGGGAAAGCAGCAACTAACGTTTTTCCTTCTCCTGTTTTCATTTCAGTCACATTTCCCCGATGCAGAATGATACCGCCCATAATCTGAACATCAAATGGCACCATTTCCCAACTCAATTCCCGACCAACCACTTTCCAACTGGTTCCGCACATACGCCGACATGTTTCTTTAACCATGGCAAATGCTTCCGGAAGAATTTCTTCCAACTTATCATGTTCAGCTAAAAGGATAAATTTATTCGCTTCATCTTTATCATTGATTTCTTTGGCTGCTTTCTCCTCAGCAATAATTCTGATTTCACGGATAGACGCTTTTAATTCTTGCGTTCGTTCCCTCAATTCACCATCAGATTTTGAGGTCAAACTTTCAGCGAATTGATTGACTTCATCCACCAATGGCAGCAATTCTTTCATTTCCCGATCGGATCGGCTCCCAAATACTTTTTTAATTAAATTTTGTATCATGAATTTTAATCCTTGGTGTCTTTCCCCATTGATTTATATACGTTATCCAACACGCCATTCACAAAACCGGAACTCTCTTCTGTACTATATTCTTTTGCAATTTCAATGGCTTCACTGATGGAAACTTTTGGTGGAACATCCTCAATGAAATAAATTTCACTGATTGCTTCGACTAATAGCAGGCGATCTAATATGGCCAATCGGCTAAATTCCCAATTATTAAGTCTGGTTTTAATTTCTTCCTCACACCAATCTTTATGATCCATAGCGACATCAAACAATTTAGAAATAAACAATTGCGTATTTTTATCATAAGATTGTCGATTTAAGGTGTCTTTTAGAACCGTGGCCCGATCTTCTCCTGTCAATTCGTAGGCATATAGCGCCTGAAGAACCGCTTCACGTCCCTGACGTCTTGGATGGGTTTTACTCACTTGATTAAACACTCTTTATAGAATATTAACTTTGTGAACCCAACCATATTGATCCTCAATTTCTTCCTGTTGAATGCCGAGTAAGGTTTTTCTTAATTCCGTTGCAGCATCTCCCATATTTCCGTCATTAATTGTATGGGTTTCACCTTGGAATGTCACCTGCCCTACCGGTGTGACCACTACGGCTGTTCCGGTACAGAATACCTCATCTGCAGAAAAAATATCTTTCAAAAGCAAATCTCCCTCTTCTACATTTAATCCTAATTGATCTTGGGCTAATTGAATGATTGATTTTCGTGTCACACCAGGCAGAATAGAACCGGATAATTTGGGTGTCACCAATTGATTCCCCTTCCGCATAAAAATATTGGCTGACCCAACTTCTTCCACCAATCGTTCATCATCTGCTTTCAGATATAATACTTCATCAAATCCCTGAGCGTTTGCTTCAATGACAGGTCTAAGAGATGCCGAATAATTTCCAATGGCTTTTACATTGCCAATCCCTTTGGGTGCGGCCCGGTGGTAAAATTCAGAAGCGATTAAGTTTAATGGTTTAATATTTCCCTTAAAGTAAGAACCAACAGGGGCCGTGTAAATCATAAATGTATATTCACTGGAAGGCGCCACACCCAGGATCGGTGCCGTTCCCCAAACAATAGGGCGGATATATAATCCTCCTTTTCCGTGAGGCGGAATAAAATCCATATTATCATTAACTACTTTTTCAACCGCATTCACGAAATAATCTGTCTGCAATTCAGGCATACATAATCTTTTGCTGGAGCTGGCAATCCGTTTTCCATTCATATCCGGGCGAAAAAGAACAATTCTATTTTTGGCAGAATGATATGCTTTCATTCCTTCAAAAACGCCTTGCCCATAATTCAGAACACCTGCCGCAGGTGAAATTTCTATATTCCCATAGGGGATTAATCCCCCAGAGGTCCAATCACCATCAATCGGGCATGTGCTTTTCCACATACTACGGGTGGGGTAAACTCCAAATCCTAATGCATCCCAATCAATATTTTGTTTTTTCATATTCGCTACTTTCCTTCGAGTAATGCCCTGGCAATAATCATTTCCTGGATTTCAGAAGTACCTTCATAAATCTGGGTTATTTTAGCATCCCGCATGAGCCGCTCTACACCTGTTTCTGTCATATAACCGGTGCCTCCAAAAATCTGCACGCATTGGGTGGAGGCATCCATGGCTACTTTTGATGCAAAGTTTTTTGCCATGGCCGCTTCTTTCACAAATGGTTTTTCCTCATCCTTTAATTTTGCTGTTCGGTGGATTAATAATCGGGCAGCATCCACATGAATCGCCATTTGGGCTAACTTGGTTTGGATTGCACCAAATTGTCCAATTGCTTTTCCAAATTGTTTTCGTTCCTTTGCATATTCCACAGATCTTTCCAGTGATTCTGCTGCAATTCCTAATGCCTGGGTAGCAATCCCAACCCGACCACCATCTAAGGTACCCAAAGCAATCTTAAACCCTTCTCCTTCTTCTCCTATCCGATTTTCTACGGGTACTTTACAATCATCAAAATACAATTCGCATGTATCTGAACCGCGAATCCCAAGCTTGTCCTCTTTTTTCCCTGTAGAAAGTCCATCAAAACTTTTTTCAACAACAAAAGTGGTAATACCTTTGTATCCTACATTCTTTACCGTCATACACATGAGAATAACAATATCAGAGCTAATCCCATTGGTCACCCAATTTTTGGTGCCGTTGATGATATAATTGTCACCGTCACGTTTGGCGAATGTTCGCATATTACTGGCGTCGGAACCGGATTGGGGTTCCGATAATGAAAAAGCTCCTAGTAATTTTCCACTAGTCAATTTCGTTAAATATTTTTGTTTTTGGTCTTCATTCCCATATTTATATAAAAGCTGGCAAACGAGAGAATTGTTGACGGACATCACCACTGCGGCAGATGCATCAGCCTTGGCGATTTCTTCCATGGCTAAACAGTAAGATATGGTATCCATTCCTGCACCGCCATATTTTTCAGGAATCATCATGCCCAAGAAACCCAATTCCCCCATCATTTTAATTTGATCTTTTGGAAATTCTGCTTTTTCATCCCGTTCAATCACGCCGGGACGTAAATGATCCATGGCGAAATCTCGGGCTGTTTTCTGAATCAGCTCTTGCTCTTCTGTTAAATTAAAATCCATTGTCTATCTTGTAATAATTAGCGCTGACGCTTCCCCACCACCGATACAAAGGGTGGCTAAACCAGTNTGGACATTTCTACTTTTCATGGCGTGGATTAAGGTAGTCAAAATGCGCGCACCACTTCCTCCAATGGGATGTCCAATGGCAATGGCGCCTCCATTTACATTTACTTTATCATGGCTTAAATTAAAATCATCTATTGCTGCCATAGCTACGGGAGCAAATGCTTCGTTGATTTCCCATAAATCTATTGCTTCCGCTTGTAGGCCCGCTTTGTCTAATACTTTTGAAATGGCTTTGCTGGGGGCAGTGGTAAACCATTCCGGCGCATGAGCGGCGGACGCTTGAGCGCAAATCGTTGCCAATGGTGTAAGCCCCAACTCTTTTGCTTTTTCGCCGGACATAATCATAATCGCTGCTGCACCATCATTAATTTTGGATGCATTGGCTGCGGTTATAGTCCCCTCTTTTTCGAAGGCTGGTCGGAGAGATTCCATCTTTTCAAAATTGGCTCGGCCCGGTTCTTCATCCTTATCCACGATTATGGGACCTCCTTTTCTCTGAGGAACGGAGACAGGTACAATTTCATCAGAAAATGATCCATTTTCTTGGGCGGATTGAGCTCGAGTGTAGGATGTTTTTGCAAATGCATCCTGATCTTCCCGACTATAATTCTTTTCACTGGCACACAATTCCGCACAATTACCCATGTGCTTATCGTTGTATGCATCCCAAAGTCCATCTTTAATCATGGAGTCGAGCACTTGACCATGCCCCAGCCGATGACCATCCCGACCATTCGGAAGTAAGTAGGGCGCCTGAGTCATATTTTCCATCCCTCCGGCAATAATGATTTCTGCATCTCCGGTTTGAATGACCTGTGTCGCCAACATGACTGCCTTTAATCCGGAACCGCACATTTTATTGATGGTGAGGCATTCCACTGAATCGGGCAGGCCGGCACCTAATGCTGCTTGTCTTGCCGGCGCCTGGCCTTGTCCTGCAGAAAGCACATTGCCCATAATCACCTCATCAATGGAATTCAAATCAACTTTGGTTTCTTCCAAAACAGCCTTGATAGCAGTAGACCCTAATTTGGATGCTGATACGGAAGACAGGTTTCCTTGAAATGCACCTACAGGTGTTCGCTTGGCGGATATGATAACAACATCTCTTAATTCAGGCATAAGTCATCTTTCGTGTTTTGGGTAAAGTGATATAATCAGCGAATGCTGAGAGGACGGGCGAGCCGATAAATTGAATGTGCTTAATCAATGAACAATATTTCTTATTTTTATTTCAGATTATTTTGGTGGGCACACACCAAAAATCAATCATCAAAAGTGCCAAGAACTTAATACAATTCGTCTGTGATTATTAAAGGATTTGCTTCGTTTAGTAAACAGAAAATGTAAAATTTTATTGAAAGTTAATTTTCCTTATGATCGTAGGCCTTTATGATATCCCTGACTAATTTATGTCGAACCACATCCGATGCATCCAATTTGCAAAACCCAAGTCCATCAATTCCTTGCAAAAGATCAATCACTTGCAGTAGACCCGATTTCGATTTTGAAGGTAAATCAATCTGGGTGATATCCCCTGTAATAATGGCTCTGGAATTCACACCCAATCGTGTGAGAAACATTTTCATTTGCATGGTGGTGGCATTCTGGGCTTCATCCAAAATCATAAATGCATTATTGAGGGTTCGCCCCCGCATATAAGCGAGAGGAATAATCTCTATTGTATTATTCGCCAATAATGGTTTCAATCTTGTGGTAGGCATCATATCCCCCAATGCGTCATAAAGTGGCGTTAAATATGGATCCACTTTTTCCTTGAGATCTCCCGGAAGGAAACCCAAATTTTCACCTGCTTCCACCGCAGGGCGGCAGAGAATGATGCGNTCTATTTCACGATTATCCAAAGCGGCCACAGCAAATGCNACTGCTAAGTAAGTTTTCCCTGTCCCGGCAGGGCCGACGGAGAAAACAATATCATTTTTTNGGACTATTTTAATATAAGCATTCTGTCCATCAGTTCGACCGGAAATGGCACCCTTGCGTCCATAATGAACCACCGTATCCAATTGCTGCGATTCATGTCCATTTTGCATTGCGGTGATACGAATCAATGNTTTTACATCATCTTGAGTGAGTGACCCTTTTCGATTAAGCGTCGATCCCATTTCATGAAATACTTCATGAATGACAGGGACTTCCTTTTTATCACCATCAATTTTGATGATGTTTCCCCTCACAATGATTTTACTGGCAAAGGCATCTTCCAACAGTTTTAAGTTGGCATCCGCAGGGCCAAATAACATGCCCAGATCCATACCCTTCATTTCAATTGTCTTTTCCATTTACCTGATATAATTGATTAACTTATAGGAGGAATTTAACCAATTTCAGGAGTAATTCATCNGCCTTGATCTGGNGTGATGATTCACATTGANAAAACAAATCTTCATTATCATAGTTGGGATATGCCTGTTGGGGTCNGGGTGTACCATAAAGTCTGATACTTTNAATCCGTTTATTTCTTCGGAAAAAAATATCCAATTTTTGGTTGACAAAGGCCAGTCCCATTGGGAAAAACGTGTGAACCCGAAAGATGCAAGAATGGCGCGATTGTTCTTATCCAAAGCCTATGATCAGGATCCAAACAATGGGGACGTATCTCAACTTTATGCCAGGGCATGCCATTATATTGGATATTATGTCGAAACGGANCCTGCTCAGTCAGACTCATTATTTATGGAAGGNATGAAATCTGCCTGGGATTTTATCATTNCCACCGATGCTTATCAGGAAGGCTTTGCACTGACGAATGGCGATTCCACGGCTAAAATGATAGGTGGAATTGAAAATACGCCTCAAGAAATGATTTCAATTTTGTATTGGTGGGTGGCCAATTATTCCCGATATCTAGCGACAAAATCGGTCATGGAACGATTGAGCCAGAGAGATTTTATTGAAACAGCACTCCATCGTATTTTANCGTTAAATCCACAATTCTTTTATCATGGGGCAAACCGGATATTTGGCGGCATCTATGCCAGACTGCCCGGTGTAGATCTTATTCATTCAATCAATAATTTCGAGTATTCTATTTCCGGCAGTCCAAATTATTTGGGTACTTATGTGATTCGCGCCCAATATCTCCATACAAAAAACAGCAACCGTGAACTTTTTGTGAAAGATTTACAGTTTGTCCTCCAGGCTGACCCCACACTCTTACCGGATGTATCCCCAGAAAATTTAAATGAGCAAGAAAAAGCAAAAAAACTCCTTGTCATGGAATCATCTTTATTCGAATAAAAACCTTTCCGGTTTTTTCTGGCAGATATCCTCCTTCTTAACTCAAATTAACCTATGGTTTTGAATATCATACTCTGGGGTTTAACCGCTTTAATCGGCATTCTGTTGTTGATTCTTTTCATTCCATTTCGACTTGCTGTATCGGGAAATATCAAATGGATCGAGCAACAAAAATCAGGGAGTACCCAAATCCAATTTGGTGGATTGAACCACGGAATATCTGTTTCTCCATTTCCATCGATACACATTGGCGTTGGCCGTTTTGATCATCCACTTTTTAGCTTTTCTCTCCCCAAAAATAGTAAATCTAAAGAAAATAATAAAACGTCAAAACAGAAGAATAAGTCAACAATCCCATATCTAAGAATCGGAAAAGCGACCATTGGGAAAATTCATTTTGATCAATTTTCTTTAAATGGTGACCTTGGCTTACCGAATCCCATGCATACGGGGTTAATCTATGGATGGAGTCAATCCCTTGGGGGGTTAATCAAGAGTAAAAAATTAGATATTACAATTAATCCGCAATTCAATAATCGATTTGAAACGGATATGGAGGGGCATTTTCGATTGAAATTTATCCCTGGAAAAGTTTTGTGGCAGGCTATGAAAACTTATTTTAAATTCAGGAAGTGAAAGGAATGATATGAATATTGCAGAATTAATTAAAAATACGCTTAAAGAAGCACAGGAATTAATGACCTCAAAAACCGTGGTTGGAGAGCCCATCAAAACGGATACCCACACGGTAATTCCCGTTTCAAAAGTAATGTTTGGATTTGGCGGTGGTGGTGCAGAAGGAGATGAAAAAGGCAAAAAAGGAAATGGCCAAGGTGTAGGCGGCGGGTGGTCGATTGAACCGGTTGCTTTTGTGGTTGTGGGCGAAGATGGTGCCAAACTCATGACCATCGGGGATAAAGAAAGTTTAACAGGAAAATTGATGGATTTAGCACCATCAGTCATTGATTCAGTGAAAGAATTTGTCGGCAAAAATGATTCAACTGAAGAGGAAGCTGAATGAGGCCTCGAGCAGTNAAAGATATTATGACCAAAAGACTAGTTACTTTCCGACCAGAAACCAATGTGTTGGAAGCCATTAATATACTACTAAAAAATAAAATATCCGGCGCCCCTGTTTTGGATGAAAATGGAAATATCATTGGTGTTCTTTCCGAAATAGACTGCATGGAAACATTGATTCAGGATTCCTATTACCATGAGTCAAGGGGATCGGTTAGTGAATATATGTCCGAGAAGGTAACAACAGTTGATGCTCAAATGGGAATTGTAGACTTGGCTGAGTTTTTTGTGCAAAAACATTTTCGACGACTACCCGTAGTTGACCATGGTAAGTTAGTGGGACAAGTCAGCCGACGAGACGTACTAAAAGCTATCCAGTAAAATAATTTATCCTGTCAAAAATGAAACAAAGTAGGAGAATTTGAAAGTGAAAAAAAAATATTTATTCATTGTTCTTTGCTGTGTCGGAATAACATCGGCAGAATCACCTGATACAACTGTTAAAGATGTGATGAAATGGCGGAATATTGGTCCATTTCGTGGTGGCAGGTCATTGACTGCTGTCGGTATTCCCAATGATCCCCTCACATATTATTTTGGTTCAGTTGGGGGTGGAATATGGAAAACGACTGACGGTGGTATCGTTTGGAAAAATGTATCTGACGGGTTCCTTAAAACCGGTTCAGTCGGTGCATTGGCTGTGGCTGAATCTGACCCTAATATTATTTACGCAGGTATGGGTGAAGCTTGTATCCGNCCGGTTATGACTTCTCATGGCGATGGCATTTATAAATCCATGGATGCAGGCGATACCTGGTCACATATCGGGTTAGAAAAATCACGAACGATTTCCCAAGTCATTGTTCATCCAAAAAATGCAGAATTAGTATATGTAGCCGTTCANGGGGACCAGTATACANCCAGTAAAGACCGTGGNATTTATCGTTCGANTGATGGTGNAAAACATTGGGAAAAAGTATTATTTGTTAATGATCATTCNGGCGTGAGCGGTCTAAGTATGGATAGAACNAATCCCCGTATTCTATTCGCATCTTTTTGGGATCACCAACGACAGCCNTGGCAAATGCGAAGNGGTGGTGACGGCAGCGGTATTTATAAATCAACTGATGGCGGTGATACATGGGATAAACTAACCAAAGGCCTTCCGGANAATATGGGTAAAACTGATGTCAGTGTTTCTGCTGCAAATCCCAAGCGAGTCTATGTGATTGCAGAAGCTGAAAAGGGTGGTCTCTTTCGTTCTGATGATGGGGGAAAAAACTTNAAACGTGTCAATAGTAATCGTGTTCTTATTGCACGCAGCTGGTACTATATTCATGTGTTTGCGGATCCACAAGATGAGAATACCGTTTATGTTCTCAATGCGCCNTTCATGAAATCCACCGATGGNGGCAAGTCTTTTCAAAAGATTAATGTACCGCACGGTGATAATCATGGCCTTTGGATTAATCCCCATAATAATAAAAATATGATTAACGCCAATGATGGCGGCGCCAATATTTCATTCAACGGTGGCAATTCATGGTCATCTCAAAAAAATCAACCTACTGCACAATTTTATCGCGTGATTACGGATAATCGATTTCCATACTACGTTTATGGTGGTCAACAGGATAATTCTAGTGTCGCAATCCCTAGTGCAACNAGTGGACGGGGTATCGATTGGTCCGATTGGTATCGGGTAGCTGGGTGTGAAAGTGCTTACTTGGCTTTCGATCCTGATAATCCCATTGATGTCTATGGCGGGTGTTATCAGGGTTTGATAGAAAAATTCAATGTGATCACTAAAAAAAGNCGCAGTATCATGGCCTATGAATATCTTGGTTTAGGTTCTGTGGCAAAAGATCAAAAATTTAGATTTAATTGGAACGCACCTATCGTGGCTTCACCCCATGACCCAAATACGATTTACCATGCTGGGAATGTTGTATTTAAAACTCAGAATGGTGGAGACTCCTGGAATATTATCAGCCCAGATTTGACACGAAATGAAATTCAAAAACAGGATTTGGGAAGTATTCCTTTCACTAATGAGGCTGCTGGGGGCGAAGTGTACAACACCATCATGTATTTGGTTGAATCACCTCATGAACCTGGCATGCTTTGGTCTGGTTCCGATGATGGTTTAATTCATATGACAAAAGATGGCGGTAAAAACTGGAAAAATATTACACCAAAAGGCATGGATGAAGGTATTGTGAATGCAATAGAACTATCCCCCCATCATCTCGGCACTGCCTATGTGGCATTTACCCGTTACAAATTTGGTGACCTGTCTCCATATATTTATAAGACAACCAATTATGGCAAAAGCTGGACCCTAAAAACAAAGGGAATTGAAAAAGATGCTTTTGTTCGTGTTGTTCGAGAGGATCCGATAAAAAGTAATCTCCTATATGCGGGTACAGAGACAGGACTTTATTTGTCATCCAACGGTGGAAAAAAGTGGGGAAAATTTCAATTAAACCTTCCCATAGTTCCCATTACCGATCTCACCATTCGTAACAATGATTTGATAGCATCAACTCAGGGAAGAGCATTTTGGATTTTGGATGATTTAACTTTTATTCATCAATTCAATGAAAAAGATATTAAAAAGGATTTTCATTTATATACACCTCGGACAACTTTTAGGACATCCGGTGGAAGTAAAAAATCTCCTTTGATCGGTCAAAATCCTCCAACAGGTACTGTGGTTATTTATCATATTGCTGATGAAATAGAAAAAGGCAGTGAAGTTAAATTGGAAATTTTGGATGATAATGATTCTATTATACGTACCATTACAAACAAAAAAGGATCTTCAGCCAAAACGTTTGGGGAAAATTATCAATCGCCTAAAATCCCAGCCAAAAAAGGCGTAAATCGATTTGTCTGGAATTTTCGAGTTGATGATATAAGCCTGGTCCCTGATGTATCATTTTATGGTGGTTA
>PAXB01000016.1 GCA_002715035.1 Fidelibacterota bacterium | reverse complement strand
AAACTATAGGGATCGAAAAATTTCATTCTCTGCCAGAACGAATCAGAGCAGGGGTGTTTGGGGTAATTTCGCCCTTTCAAAAGGAGATTATTTTGGTGGAAATAAGACAAGCATGTCTGGCTCCATTGGGAAACAGTTTTCCAATCATTTGACCCTGTACGGATCTGCCAACCAAAATATTGTTTCAATGCCGAGTCAAGAAGAATTCACAGCAAATATTTATGGCATAACCGCTGAAGTCGCATTAAACCGAAAATGGTTTGGGAAAGCCCTGATTCAGTATGATAATTTTTCAGAACAACTCCAATTGTATTGCCGGATTAATTGGATTCATACGCCGGGGAGCGATCTGTTTATCGTATTGAATCAACGCTATGATATGGCCGGGTCAAAGTCCAGTTTGGTCCAAGGTACACAAGTGGTGAAGTTGACATATCTTTTTCAAATATAAGTGACCGGCTTATTGTTTCCACAGGTTTGTCGCACCTAAATTATTGACTTCTATTTCGCTATATAGATTCAATTTCAATGAGTAGAATTATTTCATTAACCAATCAAAAAGGCGGTGTGGGTAAAACCACTACTTCGGTCAACCTTTCCGTGAGTTTGGCCGTTTCCGAGGTAAAAACACTTCTCATTGATTTAGATCCCCAATCCAACGCCACAACTGGGATTGAAGAATTGNTGGTGGATTCCCAGAAAAATATTTATGACGCATTGATTCGTGGAGCATCGACAAAAGATGTGATTACCAAAACACAATTAAGCCACTTGGATATTGTCACTTCTACAAGCGATTTAGTCGGTGCGGAANTTGAGTTAGTGAGTATTATGGCACGGGAACATCAATTGGAAAAAGTATTGAAACCTATTCTAAAAAAATATGACTATATACTGATTGACTGTCCCCCATCCCTGGGATTGCTTACNCTCAATGCGCTCACCTGTTCTGATACAGTCATTATCCCGATTCAGTGTGAATATTATGCCTTGGAAGGGTTGGGTCAGCTTTTAAATACNATCCGCTTGGTTCAGAAAAATTTGAATCCGACTCTGGAAATAGAAGGTGTACTTTTAACCATGTTTGATGGAAGATTAAATTTATCCAAGCAGGTGGCAGATGAAGTGCGTGGTTATTTTGAAGATAAAATATTTAAAACTGTCATCCAGCGAAATGTGCGATTAAGTGAAGCGCCAAGCTTTGGAAAACCTGCCTTACTTTATGATGCCAATTCCACCGGTGCACAAAATTATATGGCTTTGGCAGAGGAGATTCTAATCCGTGACAACTAAACGACTTGGAAAAGGACTGGGTGCGTTGATTCGTCCTCCGGAAAAACAGGATGTATCGCCTGCGGGCGTGACCAAAATCTCAATTTCAAAAGTAAAAATGAACCCTCACCAGCCACGAAAATTATTTGATGAAAAAACATTAGCAGAATTAGAGGCCTCCATCCGTGAGAAGGGTGTAATTACACCTATTACCGTTCGAGCCGACGGGGAGGGTTATATCCTGATCGCCGGCGAAAGGCGGCTGCGGGCATCCAAATTGGCGCAACAAAAAGAAATCCCCGCCTATATAATAGAAGTCACCAGCGAAGTCGAAATGATGGAAGTTGCTCTGATTGAAAATATTCAGCGGGAAAACCTGAACCCAATGGAAGAGGCGGAAGCATATGCAGTACTCCAGAGCGAATTCGGATTAGCCCAAACTGCCATTGCAAAATCTGTAGGTAAAAATCGATCAACGATCACCAATGCGCTTCGACTATTGCAATTGCCGCCGGAAATAAAAAAGAGTTTAAGAAATAATAAAATAACCGCCGGCCATGGTCGGGCCATATTGGCCATGAAAACACAGGCTGGGATGAATAAACTTTGGCATTTAATCTTAGATCGGAATTTATCTGTACGGGGTGCTGAGGCGATTGTGAAAGAAAAAGCAGATTCAAAATCCAAGCCGAAATTATCTAAACAAAAAAGTGCTGCCATTCGCCAGATCGAAGACGAAATGATAGCGATTCTTGGGACAAAAGTCCGCATGAACCACAAAGGGAAAAAAGGCGGTTCCATAACAGTTGATTATTTTTCCGATGATGATCTGGAACGAATTCTGGATTTATTGCGATCAATCGAATAAATGGAATGAAACCCAGGCGATATACTTTTCTGATTGTTCCGGACCATGATGGCGAGAATAAACGCTATTCTTATTCCCGAACCACCGTAGGGGCTATCATATTTTTAGTGGTTGTGATTTTATCAGGGATGATAATTTCGTTATTGGTCTTAGCTCCAAAGGCATTTGACTTCCAAAAGATGGAAAGTCGATATAATGAGGTGATTGGGGAACGGACAAAAGTGTTGGAATTATATCGTGATTTAGAGCAGTTAAAACAAATGGAAATGGTGGTACAAAAAGCATTGGGGACAGACTTAGATATGAGTATAACCGGAGAGAGAGACTTGAATAAAATTTTGGAAAATGAACCAATACGTTTTGGATACCTGGATCATATTCCATCCTTGATGCCCGTAAAAGGGTATGTGACACAGAAAATGATTGAAGAAAAAAATGCTGATAATCGTCAACATTATGGGGTAGATATTACNGGGGTGTCCGGTGCCCCGGTCAAGGCTTCTGGAGGCGGTCAGGTGGTTTTTGCAGGAATGACAACAGAATTGGGTAATTTGGTGGTGATTTATCATGGAAATAATTATTTTACCTACTACGGACATAACGAATTATTAAAGGTAGATCAATACCAAAATGTAAATAGTGGTGATACTATTGCAACTATCGGAAGTTCAGGGAAGAGTTCAGGGCCACACCTACATTTTGAGATATGGAAAGAGGGGAAAGCAGTGGATCCTTTGTTGTATTTTCCAGAATTGAATAAAACAAATATGAGTGTGGATTGATATGGCTAAAAATGAATATAAAGATGTACATACGATGATCGGGGCTGATGCGGTTATCCAGGGTAACATTAATTGTCAGGGGGGTGTGGCGATATATGGGAAGGTTTTTGGGGATGTTACTTCCGAAGGGCCCGTAAGGGTCGCTCGTGGTGGAGAAGTCCATGGAAACGTCCAAGCGGCTGAATCTCAGATCGGCGGTACTGTTGATGGTAATGTCCGTGTAGAGAGCAGAGCCGTTTTGGGGGCCGAATCCCAGCTTAAAGGTGATTTGATCTATCGAACCCTGGTCATTGAGGAAGGTGCACAGTTCCAGGGGCATTGTGTTCTCGCCGGTAGTGAACCAATNGTTGAACCGGAACANCAACAGGACNCGCCCCAGGTGGAAGATGATTCCGATCATCATGAGNAATGATTCTGATNATTTCTTCGGAAAATCTCTAAACCAGTTTCAGCGTTTNCTACGCCAGTCCGGGCCCGCCGCCGGTGCAGCCTATACATTAATGGGNNCCATCCTATTTTTGGGGNCTTTGGGATTTTTTTTGGATCAATATTTCAACACATCACCTGTATTACTTTTGTTAGGCCTTGGCTTAGGTATTGTGGTGGGATTTTATGAATTAGCAAAAACAATATTTAAAAAATGAGATTAATCATTTATTTAACGGCGATTGCGATGGGAATTTTCGGATTGGGTGTCGGAATTCAACCTGAATATAAGATAGAAATATTCTGGGGAATTTTATTACCCTGGGCCGTGGCCGCCATTGAATTATTTATGGTATTCAGGGCGAAAGGTAAAGCCCCCCAATTGATGACAAAAATACTCATGACAGGTTTTGTCGGGAGAATGATTATCTTTGGTGCGTATTTATTGATAATATTCAACTTTTATTCTTTTGCACCGTACCCATTTATGTTTAGTTTTTCGGGCTCTTTTCTGGCGTTTCATACGCTGGAAGCGTTCGTGTTGAAGTCCCTTTATTAATCGTAAAAATTTTAGACATAATAAATGATATCAGGCGGTGAACAAACTCACGGATCCAGCGTAATAGATCAGGTGGGCAAAAATATAATCCACCACGTTTCGAATTCAGACATTCAACATCCCATTGTACATTTGCCTCACATTTTTGGGATTGATATGTCTGTCACGAAGCACGTATTGATGCTTTGGATTGTGGCTGTTTTGGTTTCCGTCGCCGTCATTATTCCAATTCGTAGATTTCTTCGCAAAAGTGATGGTCTACCTACTGGCATGGCTAATGTAATTGAATCCGTTGTTCAATTTATCCGAGATTCAATTGTTGTGCCAAACTTAGGCCCCAAATGGGTGAATGCATGGGCACCTCTTATTTTGACTTTTTTCTTTTTCATCCTATTCGCTAATGCCATTGGTATGGTTCCCATTTTTGACCTATTAGGTGCTTTTAACCGATTTGTATTGGGTATCCCGGCCAGTGACAGCCACAACTTTATCAATGGAATTCTTCATGGTGGTGTGACGGCTACGGGAAATTTTAATGTAACGGTAGCATTGGCCACTGTTACATTTTTTGCCATTATCATCGCCGGGACCAAAGCACACGGGTTTATCCAGCATTGGAAAAATTTAGTACCCCATGGTCTACCCTGGCCCGTATATATCATTCTAATCCCAATAGAAATAATTGGTATGTTTGTAAAACCCTTTGCATTAACCATGCGATTGGCAGCCAACATGACCGGCGGTCATATTGCTATTTTAGCTATTTTATCATTCATGGCTATTTTTGCAGAAATGTTTCAGAGTACAGTGACAGGTGTGAGTTTGGCGCTTTTTTCAATCCCAATGGCNACAGCTATTACAGGTTTGGAAATAATTGTTGTTTTAGTACAAGCATATGTTTTTACACTATTGTCAGCCGTATTTATAGGTATGGCAATCAATGTACATCATTAATCAAAAGTAAAGGAGAAACAAAAGATGGAAAATCTTCATTTGTTTGGAGTAGGATTGGGTCTTGGACTCATTGTCATTGGAGCAGGTCTTGGTATTGGCCGCCTCGCAGCCGCAGCTGCGGAAGGAATTGCGCGTCAGCCGGAAGCTGCAGATAAAATTACCGGTGCAGTAAATCTGCCTCTTTTTCTGCTCGAAGGTGTGGCAGTCATTGGTGAAGTATTTGCNCTGTTAATTGTCTTGATGAAATAAAAACCTTTAGGAAATCTCATGAATAACCCTTTAGTCCAGCTTGACCCCGGACTATTNGTCTGGACCATTCTTACATTTTTACTGCTTGTGTTTGTCCTGGCTAAATTTGCCTGGAAACCATTGCTGAAAATGCTTCAGGATCGGGAAGACATGGTTCGCAGTTCTCTTGAGGATGCGGAGAAAGCCAAATCGGAATTGGAACGGCTAAATGAAGAATCGGAAGCAATCATGGCCAAAGCCAGATCTGAGGCACAATCCATCCTTGCTGATGGTAAAGCAGCAGCAGAAAAAGTAAAAGATGATATCATTGCGAAATCAAAAGAACAGGCGAATAAAATTCGTGAGGATGCTGGAAATCAAATTCAGGTTGAAAAAGATAAAGCCATATCTGAAATCAAAAAAGAGGTGGTAAATCTGACTCTTTCGGTGGCAGAAAAGCTGATTCAAAAAAACCTGAGCGATGCGGATAATAAATCCCTGATCGAGGAATCGCTGAAAAAAGTGCAAACTTATGAAGCTTGAGTCCAAGGCAAAGCATTATGCTGAAGCNCTTTTGAATGTAGCGGTAGGAATCGGTGCGGAAAAAGCTGTAAAGGATTCTTTGGAATTGGTAAACAGTTCCGTAAAAGCATCTCCTGAATTTCGTGCCTTTCTCTTATCCAAACGGATTAGCGAAATCCAAAAAGCAGAAGCAGTCAAATCAGCTTTTGGGGATGAATGTCACCCAATTGTATCTGACTTTTTAGGATTAATCGCAGGGGAAAATCNGGTAAAACTGTTCATAGAAATTGGCAAAGCATATCAGGTTAAATTTGCTGAGGCAATGAATTTTGTCGCGGTCACCGCTCACGTAACAAGTAAAATGTCTGATATTAATGAGGCAGAACTGAAAGCATCATTGGAAACGGCCTTGGGTAAATCAACTGAACTGACGATTAATGTTGATCCATCCCTGATTGGTGGAATCAAACTACGTGTTGGAAATACATTTTTGGACGCATCCATCCAGAATCAATTGGAAAATATGCGCCATTCATTATTAAAAGTATAAAAAAGGAAACCATGGATATTAAAACGGATAATATCACTGCCCTGTTAAGAGAACAAATTGCCAAATTTGATCTCTCAGTAGATGTATCAGAAGTTGGTGAAGTTTTAGAAGTTGGTGATGGTGTGGCTCGTGTAAGCGGGTTAGAAAACGTTATGAGTTCTGAACTTGTGGAATTGCCAAATGGCGTTTTTGGAATGGCATTAAACCTGGAAGCAGACAATGTAGGTTTGGTGTTATTTGGTGAATCACGTCTTGTTAAAGAAGGTGATCTGGCAAAACGAACGGGTCGTGTTGTGGAAGTGCCTGTTGGAAAAGCCACGCTCGGTCGTGTGGTGAATCCATTGGGCCAGGCCATTGATGGCAAAGGTCCTATCAATACAAATGATCATTTGCCCATCGAACGGAAAGCATTGGGAGTGATGGCACGTTCGCCGGTGAACCAACCGCTCCAAACGGGAATTAAAGCGGTGGACAGTATGATTCCCATTGGACGGGGACAGCGAGAATTAATTATTGGTGATAGACAAACGGGAAAGACGGCTGTTGCCATCGATGCGATTATTAATCAAAAAAATACCCATGATGGTGATGAACCGGTATACTGTATTTATGTGGCCATTGGTCAAAAAGCATCCACCGTTGCAACCATTGTGGCAGAATTGGAAGCCAATGGTGCCATGCAATACACCACTGTTGTGGCAGCCAGTGCATCGGATGCGGCGCCGCTTCAATATATTGCACCTTATTCTGGTTGCGCCATGGGTGAACATTTCAGAGACAATGGTCAGCATGCACTCATTGTCTATGATGATTTATCAAAACACGCTGTGGCTTACCGTCAAATGTCACTGGTGCTTCGTCGTCCACCAGGACGTGAAGCATTCCCAGGAGATGTGTTCTACCTTCACAGTCGGTTATTGGAAAGAGCATCTAAACTTGCAGATGATTTGGGTGGTGGATCCTTGACAGCATTACCCATCATTGAAACGCAGGAAGGTGATGTATCCGCCTACATTCCAACGAATGTGATTTCCATTACAGATGGCCAGATTTACTTGGAGATGAATTTGTTCAACTCCGGTGTCCGTCCTGCCATTGATGTAGGAATCTCCGTTTCTCGTGTGGGAGGGAATGCTCAAATCAAAGCCATGAAAAAAGTGGCTGGCACACTGCGTTTGGACTTAGCTCAGTATCGAGAACTGGAAGCATTTGCGAAATTCGGTTCAGATCTAGATAAAAATACCCAAGCCCAATTGACCCGTGGTGAGCGGATGGTTGAAATTTTAAAGCAAGGCCAATATACCCCGGTGAATGTGGAAAAACAGGTGGCAGTGATTTTTGCTGCTTCCAAAGGATATATCGATGGCGTCGATGTGGATAAAGTTGCTGAGTATGAATCCGGGCTTTTTGATTACCTCGAAGCCAATAGTGGAGACGATTTGAAAGAGCTTGCGGCTGAAGGTGTCATTAGTGATGAAATGGAGAAACGGCTGGAAAAATCAATTGGAGATTTCACAAAAGGATTTACTGTATAGCCAATGGCCAATCTAAAGGATATTCGCGATCGGATTAAATCCGTCAAAAGCATCCAAAAGGTAACCAAAGCTATGAAAATGGTTGCGGCGGCCAAAATGCGCCGTGCCCAGGAAAACATGGAGCAGTCAAGACCATATTCAAGTCGGTTAACTGAAATAATTCATAATTTACTCCCGGATGTGGATCGTGGTCTATTACCCTTACTCAATGTACGGGAAGTAAAACGAGTTGCTTATGTGGTAGTTACATCCGATAAAGGATTGGCGGGGTCATTCAACAGTAGTGTCCTTCGGAAATCTCAAAATGAAATTGATGAATTAGGTAAAGAAAATGTGGATGTATTCTGCATTGGGAAAAAAGCCAGAGACCATTTTAAATCCCGCGGATACACTATTATTGAGTCACATGTGGATTTCTGGGGTGATCTCAATTTCAACCATGCCATCAAAATCGGGAATGGAATCGTCAGTCATTTTCTAAATGAAAATGTGGATGAAATCCGTGTAGTTTACAATGAATTTGTCAATGTGGCATCTCAAATGGTGCTGACGGAACAACTGCTTCCATTGGAATATGAAGCGGATGATAAAACCGTTATTGATAGATTGTATGAACCATCCAAAGATGAAATTGTGAAATCATTAGTGCCGAGATATCTCAATGTTCAGATGTGGAAATATTTATTGGAATCATATGCCAGTGAACAAGCTGCACGTATGGTGGCGATGGAAAATGCCACCACTAACTCAGAAGATATGATTAAAGATTTAACATTAGAATTTAACAAAGCACGGCAAGCAACGATTACGACAGAAATGCTGGAAATCGTTAGCGGTGCAGAAGCGCTAAAAGGATAAGGGAAAACCAAAATGTCCAAAATTACAGGTAAAATTTCTCAAATTATGGGTGCAGTAGTCGATGTCGTTTTTGAAGACGGTCGCCTGCCTGAAATATTAAACGCCCTTGAAGTGGATCGTGGTGAAGAAGGTACGTTGGTACTGGAGGTGGCCCAACATCTTGGTGATAGTATTGTTCGTACCGTTGCGATGGATTCCACCGATGGTTTAACCCGGGGTATTCCTGTGGTTGACTCTGGCATTCCAATTTCTGTACCAGTAGGTCAGGAAACATTAGGACGTTTGTTTGATGTTCTGGGAAATACAATTGATGGAAAAGAAGCATTTGAAGTCAAAAAAAGAAACCCCATTCATCGTTCTGCTCCCAAGCATGAAGATTTAACAACATCCACAGAAATGTTAGTCACCGGAATTAAGGTGGTAGATCTGATGGAGCCGTATACCAAAGGGGGTAAAACGGGATTATTCGGTGGTGCCGGCGTGGGTAAAACGGTATTGATTCAGGAATTGATTCGTAACATTGCTACAGAGCATGGTGGATATTCTGTGTTTGCCGGTGTGGGTGAACGAACCCGGGAAGGAAACGATCTGTATAATGAAATGACCGATTCTGGTGTGATTGATAAAACCACCATGGTATTTGGTCAAATGAATGAACCGCCTGGGGCTCGACTTCGTGTGGCCCTAAGTGGCCTGGCCATGGCGGAATACTTNCGCGATGACGAAGGAAAAGATGTTTTACTTTTTATTGACAATATTTTCCGATTTACCCAGGCTGGTTCAGAAGTATCCGCTCTCTTAGGACGTATGCCTTCTGCGGTGGGTTATCAACCGACCCTTTCCACCGAAATGGGTGAATTGCAGGAACGTATTACATCCACNAAAAAAGGATCTATCACCTCTGTACAGGCTGTTTATGTACCTGCAGATGACTTGACTGACCCCGCCCCTGCAACCGCATTTGCTCACTTGGATGCAACATCTGTATTGGAACGTAAAATTGCGGAATTGGGTATTTATCCTGCAGTGGATCCATTGGCCTCTACCTCCAGAATCCTAGATCCTCGCGTTATTGGAGACCGCCATTATAATGTGGCGAGACAAGTTCAAGGAGTCCTCCAGAAATACAAAGATCTTCAAGATATTATTGCAATTCTCGGTATGGATGAATTATCTAATGAGGATAAACAAGTGGTATCCCGTGCCCGTAAAATCCAGAAATTTTTCTCACAACCATTTTTTGTGGCAGAGCAGTTTACCGGTACACCCGGGAGATATGTAGAGCTGGAAGAAACCATTTCTGGTTTTGAAGCTATCTTGAATGGGGATGTGGATGAGGTACCGGAAAATGCCTTCGCTTATGTGGGTACCATTGATGAAGCCATTGAAAAGGCCAAAAAAGAAGCGGCCTAAATAAATGAGCGTTTTCACGTTGGAAATTGTAACCCCGACACGGATTCTTGAAGCAGGAGAAGTCTCCTACGTTCGCTGCCCCGGGACCGATGGTTCTTTTGGTGTAATGTCCGGCCACCGTGAAGCGGTGATTGGATTAGATGTAGGAGAGATCAAAGTCACCCAAGGAGGTAAAGATTCATTCTATGCCACCAGTGGCGGGTTTGCCGAAATCACGAAAGAAAAAGTACAATTGTTGGTGGAGACTGTAGAAAAAGCAGATGAAATTGATTCCAGTCGGGCAGAAGCTTCTTTGACTCGGGCTAAAGGGCTTGTTTCAAGGAGAGATGGTTCTGATTCAAAAAGGGCAGAGTCGGCACTTTTTAGAGCAGTAAATAGACTTCGGGTTTCAAAACGATAAGATTATTGTAAAATAGATCCTGGATTTAAGAAACTCCGCTTTAGCGGAGTTTTTTGTTTATAAATTTCCGACTCATTATTGATGAATAAACGAACACATACTTGCGGTGAATTGAATGCCAAGTACATTGGCGAATCTGTTGTTTTAAACGGTTGGGTGAATACAGTCCGTCTCCACGGCCAGGTGGTTTTTGTGGATTTGCGGGACCGCTATGGAAAAACACAGATCGTTTTCAATTCAGAAGATTATCCCGGCGATTTTGAAGCAGTGAAAAAGCTGTCCATGGAAGATGTTCTTTCCATAAGNGGTACAGTCCAAAACCGTAATGAGGGTGCGGTCAATCCGGACATGGCTACGGGGGAGATCGAAGTGATCGTCTCCGCAATGGATATGCTGAACGAAGCGGCGCCTTTGCCTTTTATCATTAGTGATCGCAACAGCGCTGAAGAGGATTTGCGCCTAAAATATCGTTATATAGAATTGCGGACCGATGAACTTCAAAATAATCTGAAGATCCGCCACAAGACCTATCAGGCAGTACGCTCATATTTATCGGCTCAGGATTTTATGGAAGTGGAAACGCCGGTGCTGATGAAATCCACACCGGAAGGGGCGAGAGATTATCTTGTGCCCAGCCGAATTCATCCCAGTAAATTTTATGCACTGCCTCAATCACCCCAGATCTATAAACAGATACTCATGATTGCCGGGTATGATCGATATTTTCAGATTGTGAAATGTTTTCGGGATGAAGACCTTCGGGCGGATCGACAGCCGGAATTCACCCAAATCGATATTGAAATGTCTTTTGTGGATGAAGAAATGATCTATGCCCAGATGGAAGGTTTGACTTGCAACATATTTAAAGAAGTGATTGGCGCAAAATTGCCCAAATCATTCCCGCGCCTTACTTGGGATGAGGCCATGGACACATACGGTTCCGATAAGCCGGACACCCGTTTTGACNTCTTCCTCCAAGATGTAAAACCATTCACGGACCAATCGGACTTCAACGCATTTAAATCCNCAGAAATAGTCAAAGGATTGGTTATCCCCGGCGGCGCAAAATATTCCCGCAAAAATATTGATGGTTTTACAGACTTTGTGAAAAAATATAAAGCAAAAGGATTGGCATGGATGAAAGACGAAAACGGCCAACTTATGGGCGGTATTTCTAAATTTTTCAGTGATGACTTACAAAAAGAATTGACCAGTGCAACCGGTATGAATGATGGAGATATTATTTTCATCATTGGTGATGAAAAAGAAATAACCCTAACAGCCCTTGGCGCATTGCGTGTGGAGATTGGTAAAGTAGAAGGCCTTTCTAACACAGGTGAATTCAAGCCAGTCTGGGTGACGGACTTCCCCATGTTTCAATATGACGATTCTTCGAAGCGTTTTGTTGCACGGCATCATCCCTTTACAGCACCATCTTCTTCCAACATAAAAGATTTGGAAACAGACCCCGGGTCACTTAAGTCTCGTGGCTATGACCTCACCATGAATGGCTACGAAATTGCAGGCGGTTCTATCCGGAATCATAAGCCGGAATTCCAGGCCAAGATATTTGAACTATTGGGCATGGATGAAACAGAAGCCACGGCCCGTTTCGGATTTTTAGTTGAAGCCTTGAAATACGGTACACCGCCCCATGGTGGTATAGCGTTTGGTTTTGATCGCCTCGTAATGCTATTGGCTGGGACAAACAATATTCGTGACGTGATTGCCTTTCCCAAAACGACCTCTGCCACATCCCTTATGGATGAAGCACCCAGCTCCGTTTCGGACGATCAATTGGCAGAACTGAATATCAAAATTGTCAATAAAAACAAATAAAGCGATTGGTCCTTTGGATGAATGAATTCCTTCCAATCGTTACCTTTTTAATTTTTAGTGTTGGATATTGAGAAATACACTCCGTGCCATGTAATTTTACGAAGACCAGTGCTCATAAATAATTGTACACAATGCATCTTGAATACTCACTGTCCGGGAATCACATGATTCCTCATGACCCCATTAACCAGGAGAAAAACTATGGTCCGCTCCAGATTGATGATGAAATTGTTACTGATGATAACAGTGGTTTCTTCCCAAAAACCCGATTGGATTATTCAAGCAGAAAAAATGATTAACGAACAAATTATCGTCCGAGGTGTCACAGATCAAAATGTGCTGAAAGTATTAAGCACAACTCCCCGCCATCAGTTTGTTCCGCCGGAAGTGGCCAAATATGCCTATGATGATAATCCACTTCCTATTGGCGAAGGCCAAACAATTTCCCAACCCTATATTGTGGCATTTATGACGGAAGTTCTTGAGATTGATTCGAGTCATACCGTATTGGAAATTGGCACCGGGTCGGGATACCAGGCAGCGGTACTCAGCCCCTTAGTTAAACAGGTATATACCATCGAAATTATAAAAGCGCTTGCAGACAGGGCAGACCGAACNTTACAAAAATTGGGATATAAAAATATTAACGTTCGCTGGGGNAATGGCTATGCAGGCTGGCCCGAAAAAGAGCCCTTTGACCGCATTATCGGTACAGCGGCGCCACCAGAAATTCCACCAGCATTAATAGATCAACTTAAACCAGGAGGCATAATGGTTTTACCGGTTGGAAACAAATGGCAGGAATTAGTGGTCGTGAAAAAAAGTAATTCAGGAACGGTTAGCAAAGAGACTGTATTGCCTGTCCGGTTCGTGCCCATGGTGCATCCGGAATAAAGTTATATAAAATTCTCTTACTTTAATTAATCAAATTGTATATTTCCTTCGATTCTTATGAAGGAAATCGCCATCATTTGTAACTTGACTGCTGGAAGCGGTCAGGCCGAAAAGCGCTGGGAAAAATTCCAAATGGAGCTGGGTTCGGCATCGATTGATTATACCGTTCACTTTACCGAAGCGTCAAACCACGCCACCGACCTCACCAAAAATGTTATTAATAATGGCGTAAAACGAATTGTCTCTTTCGGGGGAGATGGTACTCTTAATGAAGTCATTCAGGGGATGATTTCTACATCACCAGGGTTCAGGGGAGACTTGGAATTGGTGGTGTTGGGTGTAGGCAGCAGTAATGATTTTGAAAAGACGTTTGAAAAAATACCATGGATAGAAAAAATTCAAGGAGATAAAATCATTCCCATAGATTTGGTTCGCTTGGACTATATTAATTTTAATGGCGAATCGGCTACACGGTTTTTTGTGAATAATTCCAGTATTGGTGTAATCAGTCAAGCTGGAGATCGATTTAATAACGTCAGCGGTTTGACGAAAGCGATGAAACGGGTTAGTGTGAATGTGGCTGCTGTAATAGCCGGGGTTCAAACTATTATAACCTGGGATCCCATGATTGTCAATTTAGTTGTGGAGGGAGAAACTGAATCAGATATATCTATAAGTAATTTGACCGTGTATAAAAATCCATATATAGCAGGAAATATGTATTACAACCAATGTGTAGATCGAAGTGACGGGATACTTAGTGTGGCGATAGTGGATGTGGAATCTCGGATGAAACTCCTCGGGTTAATTCCGTCTTTATATAATGGGAACGCATTGGATAAAGAGGGTACTCGGTATTTTGAGTGTGAATGGTTAGAATTACAAACCAATCATGATGTGGCTATCGAAACTGACGGAGAAATTGTGGGCCATCCTCCGGCACGTTATACGATTATGAAACATGCCATTCGAACGGTAATCGGTTAATGGACTATTCTCATTTTTGTGCAGACAATGTTTCCTGGGAATCAACATTCGTACCCGGCGCTAAAGGCGTGGAACTGTTTGAAATTCATTTTAAACCTCCCAAACGGTCACCATATCCACCGGTAATTTTTTTCGCCGGTTGGGGATCCTTAATTTATAGTTGGGAAATAGTTTTAAAGGAAATGACGATTGATTTTGAAGTTTACTATGTGGAGACACGAGAAAAATGGTCGGCGATTCATCATGGTAAACAGGAATTGAGTATTGGATCGCTTGGTTCGGATTTGGATCCTATTGTAGCGCACCATAACCTGTTGGGTAAACCATACATCATGTTTGGCAGTTCATTGGGTGCGACGGTAATTCTCGATGCCATGAGTCGAAATAAAATTGATCCATCCTATTCTATCCTGATTGGACCCAATGCAGAGTTCAATGCACCCTGGTTTTGGATTTTGATCGCTCGCATAACGCCGCCATTTTTATACCATATTATTAAACCATTGGTTAAATGGTATATGAAAAAACATTATTTGGATACAGATTCAGATCCAGACCAATATCTAAAATATGTTCGGTCTTTGGATGAGGCCAACCCGTCTCGAATGCGTCGATCGGCACTCCAATTTTCAAAATATAAAATTTGGGATCGATTAGGCAACATTCATCAAAAAGTGTTAATATTTACCGGTTCAAAAGACGTAATGCACGGGTATGAAGATACCCTGAATATGGCCGAATCGCTCAGCATCTGTGATTTAGTTGATTTGGAAACCAATGCCCGGACCCACAGCGTTGAAATGGTGAACCAAATGCGCAGCTATTTGAAGGAGAAAAACGATGTCTGAAATTATTGTTAAACAACTTTCAGAAAATGAGATCCAGGAAAAAGGGATTCGCTCATGGTCAACATGGTCCTGTGATAAATCTGAATTTCCTTGGGAATACAGCGAAAAAGAATCTTGTTATATTATAGAAGGACAAGTGGAAGTCACTACAGAAAGTGGCAAAACTGTTTCCTTTGGGCCCGGTGATTTTGTTGTATTTCCTCAAGGGCTGAAATGCACATGGAAAGTCAATCAGGCAGTCTATAAGTATTTTTTATTTGATTGAACCAGACGAATTATATCCATTTATTAAATTGAACTTTGTATTTCTCACGGCTTTAAAAGTCGAAGCAGTTCCCATCATTGATAGATTTGGATTAGTTAAAAATTCAAAGACTCACTTATATCAAAACAATAAAATGATGCTTTTTATAACAGGTGTTGGTAAAGAAAAAACAAAAAATCGATTGAATGGAATAATCCCATTTTTGAAAGGTTTGGGTCAAATTGTCATCATTAATATAGGAATAGCTGGGGGCAATCGTAAAAATACGATTTTAGGTGAAATATATCTGATTCGTTCAATAACAGATGATGAATCTCATGAGTTGGTATTCCCCAATCGATTAGAAAATCACTCATTCAATGAAATTGAACTTACTACTGTTTCAAAGGGTGTTACAGATTATGGTAAGCAGTTTGACGGATTGGTAGATATGGAAGCAAGTGTTATTTATGAAGTGATGACAAAGAAAGTATCGCCCTATCGAATGGTGTTTTTGAAAGTGGTATCTGACCATATGGACTCAGCAGATTGGACCAGTATTGATGCTACGGGGCTAATAGTAAAGCATTTGAATTCTATAAAAACACACGTTATAAAAGCAATTTAATTCCCTCCTTTTTTTAGGAGGGAAAACCATAGTGAAGCTATTCCGGAATAATAATAGCTGGGAATCCCTCTTCTTTATAAAGCCGATTAAATTCTCCAACTTCGTTATCCATAATTTGATTCAAATTTTTCTTATAGGTTTGCCAGTCTTCAGAAAGATCAACAAAACGTTCCCGCTGGCCTTGAGTTAAGGGAGGATCAGAACCATCAATCGTGCTGAGCAAACTTAACATATGTGAATTTAGACGGTTGAGAAAATTAACCACATCTTGGAAAGTTTCCATTTTGGTTTGAACCACATTCCCTTCCCACATGTCGATCGCATTGATGGCTGCCTCTCCTGCTTTCATTAGATCTTCAACATTATTTTTCTCTTTTAAGCGTCCATTCATTTTTTGGATCTGGTTACGAATGCTGCGTGCTTTTACAATGGAACTGTGTAGGTCGTTGATTTGACCATACAAGTCCGCCATTAATGTTTGATGACTATTAAAATCACGGTCACGAATATCAACCTTTGGATCCGGTTCAACTTTAAATGGCTGCGTCATGGATACTTCACCCATCGTTAAACGAATATAATACTGACCCGGCCCGATACGATATCCAGCATAACCACCATAAAATGATATATCAGGCACCAGGCTTATATCATCAACTCGAAAATTCCAGACAAATCGATTTATGCCTTTTTTGGCTGGGATTTTAGGCGATTGATAATTTTCCCCAAAGGTTTTGGCTGAAGGTCCTTTTTTGTTTGTAATGGTACGTATAATAGAATCATTATCATCCAAAATTTCCAATTTAACTTCACTGTCTTTTTCTATTTCATCAGCAATATGATA
>PAXB01000015.1 GCA_002715035.1 Fidelibacterota bacterium | reverse complement strand
CGGGGTCCATGGCCGCAAGATTAGAATGCTTGTTGAGGATGCCCAATACAATCCCCAAAAAACGGTGGCAGCTGTAAAAAAATTAATTGAAAAAGAACAGGTGTTCTGCCTCTATAATGTGATTGGCACATCACCAGCTGAAGCAGTTCGTCCCCTATTAGCAGAGTCAGAAATCCCCTTAATTGCACCTGCAACACAATCGGGTACCATGTCTGATATGAGTCGTCCAGCTGCTGAATATATTTTTCATACAGATACAGGATATGATATTCAGTCAGGTATTTTAATTGACTATGCTAAGGGAATGGATGAAAATGCTGTGATTGGCGTCATTTATCAGGATGATGATTATGGCGAAAATGTAATAAAAGGCGTTGAAGAGTCAGAAGCAGAGATGGGAATAACAGTTCAAAAAGAAAGTTTCCAACGGGGTGCTACCGATTTTGCAGGTCAAGTTATGAACATGATGAAAGGTGGATGTACTCATGTAATAATTGCAGGTATAGTAAAAGAACCCATCATTATTATGAAAACGGCCGAAGCGATGGGGTATACTCCTCAGTTTATGGGTATCAGCCCCACCATGGATCACAGGGTATCTTTGGCTGCCGGTGCTGCCGGTGAAGGATTCATTTCTGCAAACTTTGCCCAACTTTGGAATTCAGATTATGATGTACCGAAATTATATCGGGAATTGTGTGAAAGAGCTGACGTTCCAGAAGCAATGATGGGCATGTACCATTACTATGGTTTTTCGACAGCCATTGTTTTGGTTGAAGGATTAAAACGGGCGGGTAAAAACCCTACACGAAAAAAACTCATTCGCGGCATGGAAACTTTCAAGAATTGGGATGGAGCGGGAACCCAGCCATTAACATATAATCGGAATGATCATGCCGGCGCAGAATCGGTCATTTTGGTTCAAATTTCAGATGGGGTTCAAACAACAATTACTGACTGGTTAAAATAAAAATAACCATTATTACAAAGGGGTGTTAACCGAGTTGGCACCCCTTTATTTTTAATATATGAGTCACCTTAAAGTCAATAATGTAACCATGCGNTTTTCTGGTGTTGTTGCTTTGAATGATNTTTCTCTCAATGTAAATANAGGTGAAATCTTTTCGTTGATTGGGCCNAATGGCTCCGGAAAATCTACCTTATTCAACTGNATCAATGGATTTAACCGTCCTCAAAAGGGTGGTATTTCTTATAATGGAAGTGATCTATGTAAAACAGCATCCCATGATGTGATTAATACGGGTATTTCCCGCACATTTCAGAATATTCAGAATGTACCTTATATGACCGTATTGGACAATGTCCTTCTGGGTGCTCATAGCCGAATTGATGCAAAATTTACCTTGAGTAGATGGTTATTAAAATCATACCGTGAAAAAGAAGAAGCTTTGGCATTAGAGATTATGGATTTTTTAGGTATTACCAATTATGAATCAAAATATATGAGCGGCCAGCCCTACGGTATTCAAAAGCTTGTGGAAATTGCAAGNGCATTGGTACCCAAACCACAATTGATTTTAATGGATGAGCCAGCAGCTGGGATGAATGAGCAGGAGACACATGAAATTGCTAAAATCATCAGTGAAATTCGTGATCAGTTGGATATTACTGTTATGGTTGTGGAACATGATATGAATTTGGTCATGAGTATTTCAGACCGGATTGGGGTTTTGGACTCTGGGAAGATAATTACAATTGGATTACCAGATGAAGTCAAGGCACATCCGAAAGTATTGGAAGCATATCTGGGGGAAGGATTCGATGCTTAGACTCATTGGCGTTGAAACTTATTATGGTAAAATAAAAGCACTTCATGGCGTTTCATTAGAAGTATTAGAGGGGCAATTGGTCTGCATTTTGGGCGCAAATGGAGCAGGAAAATCCACCATTTTAAAAACAATCAGCGGACTGGTAGAGCCGGAATATGGTACCATCCATTTTAATGAAAAACGTATAGACAGAATGGATGCAGAAGAAATTGTAAAGTTGGGCATCGGTCATGTGCCTGAATGGCGCCGAATATTTGCTGAATTAACCGTTGAAGAGAATCTGCAAATGGGCGGTTTCCTTTTAAGAGATAAAGATGTAATTCATGAACGCATGGTGGAAGCTTTTCACCATTTTCCCATCCTGGAAAAAAGAAAAAACCAACAAGCGGGAAACATGAGCGGCGGAGAGCAGCAAATGTTAGCCATNTCCCGTGCACTTATGCTCAAACCNAAACTGCTCTTATTAGATGAACCATCCCTGGGGTTGTCACCAATTCTNGTCCAGGATATTTTTGACACCATTAAAGAATTGCATAAAGCAGGAACGACCGTTTTATTGGTAGAACAAAATGTGAATCAGGCATTAAAAATTGCAGATTATGGTTATGTTCTCACCACAGGGAAAATATTTCTCAGTGGTACTTATGAAGAATTATTAAAAGAAGAAAAAGTAAGAGAACAATATTTAGGTGAAGGAAAATATAACAGGCGAGCGAAAGTGTGGAGTGGTTGATGGATATGNATTATAATACTTACAATACTATACCCAAATTATTCTGGCGACAGGTTACAGATTTTTCAGAGAATATTTCAATTTGGGAAAAACAGGATGGTTTATGGAAATCCCTAACATGGGGTGAGTATGGTGCCACCTCAAGAGATATAGGTAATGCACTCCTTGCATCAGGGATTCAAAAAGGGGATAAAATATCCCTCTTGAGTCAAACGCGGCCTGAATGGGTAATGTGCGATATGGGGATAATTTCAATCGGTTGTGTGACCGCCCCGATTTACCACTCGAATACCAATGAACAGGTGTTTTATATGGCAGATCAAAGTGATAGTATCCTGATAATAGTAGAAGATCAGGAACAGTTGGATAAAATACTGGCCGTTTGGGATCGATTGCCAAACATTAAAAAAATTATTGTGATGGATCATTATTTTCCATCGGATCTTCCCAATGTATATTCTTATGAATCCTTTCTTGCATTGGGACGGGATTATGGAAAAAAACATCAGGATCATTTTGAAGAATTGATTACAGAAAGTCAACCGGATGATTTAATTAGTTTTACCTATACATCCGGTACGACGGGCGACCCCAAAGCGGGAATGTACACCAGCAAAAATATAATCGCCAGTGCGCGGTATCTACCCGGTGCAATTGGAGTGACACCAAATGATTTTTATGTGTGTTTTTTACCCATGGCCCATATTGCTGAACGATTGGTGGGCCATTTTATTCGGTTTATCTCTGGTCATGCCGCCGCTTTTGCTGAGAGTATTGAAGATATGCCCCAGAATATTCGTCAGACAGGTCCCACAGTTGTGTTTGGTACACCCAGAGTTTGGGAAAAGTTTTATGCCAAAATTATGACAGGGATTGGTGACGCCACCTGGTTGCAAAAAAAGATATATCACTGGGCAATTGGAGTAGGGAAAGCCACCAGTGATAACAAGATTGCTGGTGTGAATTCGCACGTTTGGCTAAGATTAAAAACAAGAATAGCCCGGTTTTTGATTTTAGATAAAATAAAAGATATTTTCGGTGGAAATATTCGCTGTATGCTTACGGGGGCGGCACCCATTTCTAAAGAAATTATTCACTTTTTCAATTGGGTGGGNCTGGAGGTATATGAAGCCTATGGGATGACGGAAACATCAGGAGTCATTACCACTCAGTCTGAGGGAAAAACCAAAATTGGTTCTGTGGGATTACCCATAGAAGGTACCGAAATAAAAATTATGGATGATGGTGAAATCTGTTGCCGCGGGGATCAAAATATCCAAGGCTATTATAAAAATGAGGAAGCAACCAATGAACTATTAAAGCCAGATGGGGAAGGTGGATTCTGGCTACACACAGGTGATGTGGGCCATATTGATGAAGAAGGGTATTTGTTCATTACCGATCGAAAAAAAGATATTATCATTACTGCCGGTGGTAAAAATGTAGCACCTCAAAATATCGAAAACTTAATGAAGACAAGTCCCTATGTTTCCCAAGCCATGGTTATTGGTGATAAGAAACCCTATTTAACCATGTTGGTTACACTGGATGAAGATGAGATTACCAAATTTGCCCGAGACCGGAAAATTCTCTATCAAGATTTGGGTGACTTAACGAAAAAAGATGAAGTGATCGATTTGCTTAATCATGTTGTCAAAGAAAAGAATAGTGCATTGGCATCTTATGAGTCCATTAAAAAATTCCGAATTTTGGAAGAAGAGCTGGACCAGGACAAAGATGAGGTAACACCCACTTTAAAAGTGAAACGGAAAGTGGTGACTACGAACAATCAAGATTTGATTGATAGTATGTATTCGAAAAAATAGTTTATTAATTGTAGAGATCTAGCATGCTACGTCTATAGGTTAAATTTTTATAAATATTTTTTTACGATACATCCAGGCGAGGATGAGCCAAAACATGAATACATGAAACAGGGCGAATAGGAAAGATCCGTTCAAATCCCCGGCGAAGGGCTGAAAAACGGTTTGATACAGATAGCCATAACCGGAAATCATTTTGCCATCTAACTCAAACCTAATCTTTAACAAAATCTTTGCCCAGATGCTGGAAGCGGCATAGAGAAAAATAGCGTTAGCGCCAAAAATGACGAATGGTTTTGTCCATGTTTTTAGCCCTTTGACATCTACGAGCCAGATCAACCCAGCCAACACAACCGTTGCAATCCCGCTGGTATATAATACATAAGAACTAGTCCAAAGTTGTTTATTGATTGGAAAAACAAATCCCCACCCCCAGCCAAAAATAATTAGGAGCGCTCCTAATACAGCCATTCGCTGGGTGTTATCTTTATGATCTTCCGCTGTTTTAATCATGGTACCTACCAGGAATCCGATTAAAACGGTCACAATAGAGGGGATGGTGCTGAGCAGCCCTTCCGGATCAAATGGAATCCCCGTGCCGCCGTAAAGGTGGTTTTCTCCAAAGATATAAGCATCCACGATTAGGATCAAATTGGATTTAAGGGCATATGGATCAAGTCCGGAATACCAGCCATATCCCATGAGAAGAATCCAATATCCAAATAATAATCCCAGTGAAATTTTGACGATACCTATAATATCTGCCCGAACAACAATAAAACTGGCCATGATGTATGCCAAAGCGATCCGCTGGAGGACGCCCATAATCCTGAAGTGGGACCAGTCCCAATCCTGCCGGACAAAGGGAAACGCGTTCAGAAGTAATCCAATGGTAAAAATTGTAATGGTGCGCCAAACCACTTTTTTGAATAAGGGTCCCCATTTACAGAATTCATATTTTTCAAAAGAGAATCGCATAGAAACGCCGATGATAAATAGAAAAAATGGAAAGACTAAATCCGTAAGTGTGCACCCATGCCATTGGGCGTGGCGTAGGGGCGCATAGACATGGCCCCAGGTACCGGGGGTGTTCACCAAGATCATTAAAGCGATGGTGGCACCGCGGAATGCATCGAGGGAAATAAGTCTATCTTGCTTTTCAGTCATAATATATTATTCCTTTTTCCCAAAATTGGAATCAATAGGGAGAAATTTAATCAGTATGAGTCCCGGAATTGTAGCAACCATTACCCATATAAAGAAATGGTAATATCCGATAGATTCCTGAAGCGCGCCGCTAAACATACCGGGGATCATCATTCCCAATGCCATAAATCCTGTGCAAATAGCATAGTGGGCCGTTTTATTTTCCCCATCAGAAACCATCATCATAAATAACAGATAGGCCGTAAAGCCAAACCCATAACCAAACTGCTCGATGGCAATAAAAATATTGATGAGGAGATAGCTTTCCGGTTGGGTTCCCGCCATAAAAACATAAACAATATCTGGAAGTTTCATGGCCAGGGCCATCCAAATAATCCAAACTTTTAACCCATGTTTGGCTGCAAAAAAACCGCCCATAATTCCACCGATGGTGAGCATAATCGTCCCAATTGTCCCGCTGGCAAACCCGAGTTCTATCGTTGTCAAACCAAGCCCACCGGCTTCAATTGAATCTAGCATAAATAAAGGGGCTATTTTAACAAGTTGTGCTTCCCCAAACCTGTATAATAGAATAAAAATAATGACAATACCCATTTTGGGTTTTTTGAAAAAAGAAATAAACACATTGATAAAATTACGCACGGTTTCCGACAGGCTTGGGTTTGGATGCGGTTGATCTGATTTGGGGAGAGGAAGCATCCAATGATGATAAATTGAAAAGATGATAAATAATCCACCCAATAGGCCAAATGTAACTGACCAAGCAGTAGTCACATTTCCTGTCCATATTTCTAATTTTCCTGCGATCATTACCAACAGTCCCTGACCAAATAAAATGGCAAACCGGTAAAATGTATTTCGAATGCCGATCATCCAGGCTTGATCATGAGACGAAAGGGCATGCATATAAAATCCATCTGCGGCAATATCATGGGTGGCCGAACTGAATGCCATTAACCATAAAAAAGCCATGGTGTATTTTAATGGGTCGGATGTGGGAATGGTGAAAGCCACACCAGCCAATCCTGCACCAATAAATATCTGCATGGTGCCAATCCAAAATCGCTTGGTACGGAGTATATCAACAACAGGGCTCCAAAGTGGTTTAATCACCCATGGCAAATAAAGCCAACTGGTATAAAGTGCAATATCGGTATTGGTAAAACCTAGATTTTTGTACATAATAACCGAAACAATCATCACCATTGCATACGGAAGCCCTTCTGCAAAATAAAGGGAAGGAACCCAGGACCAAGGATTGTTTTTTGAGTATTGTGTCATAATGAGTATATCTTTTTTAATTTGGTGTCGGGATAATAATGGTCTAATATTTCTTCTGATGATTTACCGGAGATCGCCATTCCCAAAGCACCAATTTGGCAGAGTCCAACTCCATGGCCCCAACCTTTACCATGGAGTATGAAATTCCTTTTATCATTTTTTTGAATCGTAAATGCAGAACTAAACAAAAAAGATGGAGACATGATATTGCGAATTTCATATTCTGATTGGATTTGAATTGATTGAGACTGCCCATTTTCATCTTCATAATCAAAGGTTAAGTCTATGATTCGACCGGATTCCCCCGATTTAACTGGGTACAGATTCAGAATATTTTCTGCAATCACATTCCTTTTTTCCTTTAATGATTGTATCAATTCGCTCTGGGTCGCTTTGTAGGTCCATCGGAAGTATTTTCCTTTTTCATCTACATCCCCAATATAGTTTTTCAGCGTTTCTTCTGGAACAATTTCTGGACTACAAAAGTCTGTGTTCGATTCATTTACATCTTTAATTGAGATCAAATAGGGGACTGGATCACCTTTCCAAACATGCTTATAATCTTCGGTAATGCCACCACAGGATTTTGAGTAACGAGCGTCGCAAATTTTATTCTCAAACATGATTGCTTGGCCGAAAGTATCATTGGCGCTTTTGATTGAGGCCTCGGTGCAATTAGCCATGCCCTGATACCGTTGGCAGCAATCATCGTTACAAATATCAAAACCGAGATGACGATGTTTTTGNTCAATATTTGCCAATAGCCAGGATCGAGCCACAATGGTCTGGACCTTTAAAAATTCCGGTGGGCATTGTGCACTCATTTCGGAAGTGGCTACACATTTTAAATAATACTCCAATGGCAATTCATTGACGCAAATCATTTTACCATTTTTAACCTTAAACTCAAGTGCACCCCAATAGGATGAGTTTATTTTTTTCTCCCAATGGAAACCCCGGCCAGCGGGAACACCATTCAATGTGACAAAAGGGTTTTCATGGGGAATGGATGGAATTATTTTAAATGATGAATTTTCAAATTCAAGTTCAGGAATGACCAGATCCCCATTCACTAAGTTCAAATTTATTTGATTATTATTTTTACATGAAGGATGTAACCGGTTTCCTATTTCAATTTCAAAACATTGGGAATCAGAAAATGAAATATGGATAGATTTAATATCATCTTCAGGCAAAATGAGTCCCACACGGATCATAGGCTCTTTGTTGGGGATTATACCAGGCGTCAACATTGGGTCATCCATACTTTTGCACCCAGGCCGATTATCGGTGCGGCTCTTAGATTGGACATGACAATATATTCTTTATTGAATTTGTCGTTAATCAGATAATGATCCGAAATCGCATCAGCAGCATTTGAACATTGGTGCCCTAATTCGTTTATTAACGCTTGATAGATGGCATGACCATCTATCGATTGAAGGAATTGGGACAGGCGCTGGCCAATGATAATACGGTCCAGTAGCGTATTGATATATGGATGGTCCGTCTGAAGATCACGTCCTACTTGAAATTGATTNTTCCACCCANAGTGAATCGTTGAAATACGTTCAAAAAGTAGGCGTCCTAAAACGTTTCCTATTTTAGAATCAGATATAGAACCCCTTAGTTGATTGATCCCACCCATGGATGCATACTTTTCCAAAGAATGTCCATCAAACATTTTTAATTCAAAGGATTTTGCTATCCAATTTGATCCATCGTCAAATGGAATAAGTTCACCATTAAGTTTCAACCCGTCGGCAGTACCCGTACCGCCCCCGAGATAGTATGCATTATCAACATTCCGCAGTGCACCATTCTCAGCATACTCCTCGCCCCATGAACACATATCTGCATCGCTTTCCAATCGTTGAATGGAATGTTCAAGATTGAGTGCTTTTCCGATTTGGTCACAAAAGTTGGGGATTCGGGGGCCATTTGCCATGGCCGCAATTCCGCGTTCGTCATTTGTTTTGATGCCAGGCATGGCGATGGCGACTCTGAATGATTCGGATTCAGTTAGTGATCGAATTATATCCAAAACACATTCTATATAAACTGATCCTTGTTGCTTCTCAATTGAGCTGGTTTCTTTTTCAAATTGTGAATCAAGTGAGAGCGGTGAAAAATCAGCGTTAAAATTCGGATGTTCAGCATATTTTATATTCACGGCAGGGCTGATCAACTTAAAGGAGTTGGCATTGATTTTTTCTACAACTCCGCCGGATACTTTGGTGGCGCCGCCGTCTATACCAATGACCTTCATAACAATCCAATCCTTGTTTTTAAATTCATAATCCGTTTATAAGAATTTTCGATTTGTGCGATTGCGATTGACCCTTCATCCAATAATTCAACAATGGTAGAATGGATTTTTTGTACAATGGATGGATCATAAATGAGATTATTCCCAAAACAAAATATATCCACACTGGCATAAATTATGCGTTGAAGGACCGTTTTTAGATCATAGTGGTTTGCAATGGCACCCATCTGGGGATCATCGCTAATAATGACACCGTCAAACCCCATTTTATTACGAAGTAAATCAGTTAATATTTTGGATGAAAGAGTCGCTGGCAGTTCTGGGTCCAATCCTTTATGAAAAAGATGGGAGGTCATGATGGCGGGAATACAATCATTATCAATCAATGTTTGATAGGGTATTAATTCTGTTTCTGACCAAGTTTCTGTCACATCCGCAATTCCTTCATGGGTATCTCCACCGGCGCTGCCTTGTCCCGGAAAATGCTTGCAGACAGGAACCACATTTTTATCCAAATGAGCCTTCATAAAAATTTCTGAATGGATGATAATATTTTTAGGATCACTTGAAAAACAACGCTCCTTTTTTGCAATAAAACTATCTGGATTCACGGATAGGTCCAGAACTGGTGCGAAATTTAGATTAAAGCCATGATCGGATAATGTAGAGGCCATATTATTTGAATGGGACTGGGTCTCTTCAATGTCATTTATTCGGCCCAGTTCGGCCCAGCTTTTTGAAGGAGGAAAACCATAAGATTCTTTTAGCCGATTGACCTGCCCTCCTTCTTGATCTATACCAATGAGTAATGGAGTAGGGCTGAATGACTGGAGAGCTTCATTGAAGTCTTTAACTTGTTCCGGTGAGAGGATATTATGAGANGATGGAGGTGATGTGGTCACATTTTGATCATAGAGTATAACACCACCAATGGTGAATCCATTGAGGGGTTGAAAAAAATATTTTGCATCATCCGGAGAAGTCCCGCGGAGGCCAACCATTATCATTTGGCCGATCATTGTTTTTATATCATTGGTTGTGGAATTCATCATTTATAGAAATAAAAGTTAAAGACTTATGGGCGAAGTTCAGTTAATTTTTATGCTATGATTATCCGGAAAATTTTAATTTGTTTAGCCCTCTTATTTTCTGCCTGCGCAGGCCCTGGACAATTTACATCAAAAAAATCCTGGGCAGAATCCACCCTCAAAAAACTCACACTTCGAGAAAAAATCGCACAAATGATGGTGGTCAGTATGAATATGAGATTTATGAATTATGAAAGTGCNAAGTGGAATGAAATCCAAAGCTACATTGAATCGGATGGGATTGGGGTTCTTCATATTTGGTTTGGCGATGCAGGAAGTGCTTTGACTATGCTCAATGACATGCAATCCAAATCTAAGGTTCCAATTTTGGTGGATGCTGATATTGAATCGGGATTGGGACGCCGCTATCCCGGAGCAGTGACATTGCCACCCATGATGGCCATCGCAGCGACGGGCAATCCAAAATATGCTTATGAGGCAGGGCGAATTTCTGCTGAAGAATCTCGGGCAGTGGGGATTCATTTTAGTCTTTCTCCAGTGGTGGATGTGAATAATAATCCCAAAAATCCAATTATCAATACCCGTTCATTTGGTGAAGATCCCGATTCAGTGATTCGATATTCCGTTGAATTTATTCGAGGGCTTCATGATAATGGGATGTTAGCTACAGCAAAACATTTTCCCGGGCATGGAGACACGGAGACCGATTCCCATTCGTCCCTGGCTCAAATCCCCAGTGATTCTTCTCGATTGTGGTCAGTCGAACTTCCCCCATTCCAGCGAGCCATAGATGCAGGGGTGGATGCGGTCATGATTGCCCATGTGAATGCGCCTGACTATCAACCTAATGCTGAAGATCCTGCAACTTTATCTTCATTCTGGATGCAGGATATTCTACGGAAACGCATGGGGTTTAAGGGTGTCATTATTACGGATGCCATGCGGATGGGCGGCATTGTAAAAAAATACTCTAGTGACTATGCATTGATTGAAACAGTGAAAGCAGGATCGGATATAATTATTCAAAATATGGATTTGAAAAAGTCAATAGACACAATTGAAAATGCGGTGATTGATGGTATAATATCTGAAAACCGAATTAATGACTCTGCTTTAAAAGTGCTAAGAATGAAGGAGCGGTTGGGACTACCTAAAAATAGAAATATTTCCATGAATGATACTCACCGATCAATGGGCCGGGTTGCGAATTTCAAAATGGCGAAAGAAATGGCTACGCGTGCGATCACACTGGTAAAAAATGAAGGAGACCTTCTTCCCCTAAGTCCGGGAATCGATGAAATACTTTATGTTGTTGATTTATACGATGGAGAGAATAATCACAAAGAAAGTAGCTTTACAAAACAGCTAAAAGCCAATGGACGCAAAGTGATATCCTTTCAAATTGATAAATCAGACAGTGCTATTGTGGCCAATCATATTCTGGGTCAAATCCCAAATGATGGNTTGGTTTTCCTCAATGCATTTGCCAATCCCACCGAGAATAAAGATGAAATATTTTTGCCCAAAGTTGAATCGCAGTTTGTCAATCAGCTCATTGAAAAATGCAAAAATGTAATCGTCACCAGTTTTGGTAGTCCATACCTCATTCAGGATTTCCCAAATGCACCTGTATATATTTGTGCATACAAAAGTAGTGGTATCCTCCAGACAGCAGCGGCCAATGCGATCAAAGGGAAGGCTGATATTACGGGCATTTTACCTGTGACCATACCGGGCATTGCCAAAAATGGTTCAGGAATTAATATCGAAGCTAATACNTGGNNGAATNGAGCATCCAAATGGAAACNGGGGACGACGCTCCAGCGCATNCGGCCTTCAGAAATTTCAGTCAATAAAGACTCAGTTAAAATATTATTGAATAAAGCAGTAGCAGATTCCGCCTGGCCTGGGGGCGTGTTGATTGCGGGTAAGGGTGGAAAAATATTTTTACATGATGCAGTCGGTTACCATACATACGATAAAAAACGTGCAACTCGAAAGTCAGATATTTTTGATTTAGCATCAATTACAAAAGTCATTGCCACAACGTCTGCTGTAATAAAGTTGGTGGACGAGAAAAAGATATCTCTTGACGACAAGGTGGTTAAATACCTACCATCATTTAGAGGAAAACAATCAAAATATTATAAACAGAAAAACGAAATTACTATTAAGCATTTGTTAACTCATACTGCCGGCTTGCCACCCTTTAAACAGTATTTTTTAATGGATACAGATTATAAAGTTCGGATAGACAGCGTCTTTAATACGGAGCCTATTTTACAATTGGAGGAAGAAACTAAATATTCAGATGTGGGATTAATTACACTAGGAAAACTATTAGAAAAAGTGAGTGGTGTTTCCCTGGATAAATTGGTGGATTCTCTTATTTTTCAATCATTAGGAATGAATACAACCTTCTACAATCCACCATCAGAAAAACGACATCGCATTGTACCAACAGAAATATCCGAAGGATACAGAACGGGATTAATCCATGGAGAAGTCCATGATGAAAATGCCCACAGCATTGGGGGAGTGGCTGGCCATGCAGGATTATTTTCCACAGCCAGTGATTTGGCTATTTTTTCTCAGATGATGCTGAATGGTGGAAAGTATGGGTGGAAACGGGTTTTTAAAGAGGAAACAGTTAAACTTTTTACAACCCGGGCCAATGTAGTGGAAGAGAGTTCTCGTTGCCTTGGCTGGGATAGTCCTGACGGTAAAGCTTCCGGCGGTGTTTTCTTAAGTGACAATAGTTTTGGTCACACTGGATATACGGGTACTTCATTGTGGATAGATCCTGAAAACGATATGTTTGTTATTTTATTGACCAATGCCGTGCATCCCAACCGATCTTATAAAGACCCAAAGTATTTTGATTGGCGCCAGAAAATTCATTCTGAAGTTTATAAATCAGTGGGAATTGTAGAGAAAAACCCTAACCTTAAATGGAGAAGAGAATGGGAGTGAAATGGGGAATGGGTGATGGAAGATGGTCTATAGAACGATTCCTTCTTCCTTTTCCCTTTTTCCTTTTACTGAGTTGTTCAAATACNAACGATTGGGTAAATACGCTGCCAAAACCTTGGACGTTATCTCAAGATCAAATCACCAANATTTTACCAAAATTCCATTCACATTACCCTGATTTCCATGATCGATTAAAGGCATTTGCACAATGGCAAGTAGGGAAGCCATATGAAATTTTTAAATTGGGTGAAGAAGTGGCGCCAGACCCTGATCCAATCATTCGNCTGGATGTCTCCGATTGTACGGCCCACATTCTCACAAGCTTAGCGTTTTCTCAAAGCANATCATGGGNTGAAGCAAAAGAATCTATGATTACCATTCATTATAAAGATGGAAACCCAACTTATAAAACACGGTGGCATTATACAACAGATCGAATTCAGGAAAATTCTTCTACGGTTAATATTACAAACGAGTTGGTTGGCGTTGAACAATTGGAATCAGTGGAAATTATTTTGAACCGCAAGGAAGACGGAAAAGAGTTTCTCGATCTTGGGTGGGAGAAATCGACGTCGATTCAATATATTCCCAGTAATAATATTACTCAGGAAATTCTCCAAAAATTACCCCATGTAGCAGGAGTTGCATTTGTCAAAAAAACCTATTTTAAAATGGGCTTNGTTGTAGCACATGAAGGGATGATTATTGATCAAAAAAATATTATCCATGCGTCGTCTGAATATGAAAAAACAGTCAATATAGATTTTATGGATTATTATTTTAGAGAGAATGGTCCCTTNTTTGATGGTGTGCTATTTTATTCATTTCATCCAATGAAGGAGTAGGCTTATGCATTGGATTGACTTAACAATTATATTCATTTTTTTGGNGGGATTTTCACTTTATGGTATCTGGCAGAGTCGATTTAACGAATCATCGGAAGATTACTTTTTAGGCGGAAGGAATCTGCCCTGGCCGGTAGCCATGTTATCAATCGTTGCGACAGAAACNTCTGTTCTTACCTTTATCAGTATACCAGGGTTGGCATATCGAGGAGATTGGTTTTTTCTTCAACTTGCCATTGGATATATCTTGGGTCGAATTTTGGTGAGTCTAATATTACTGCCCCAATATTTCAATTCAGGGGTGACGTCGATCTATGAAATTATTGGACAAAAATTTGGTCCGGATATGCAGAAAGTCGCCTCTGGCGTATTTTTAATTACGCGGATTTTAGCTGATGGTGTACGATTTTTGGCAACGGCNGTTGTGGTCCAGGTCATCACAGGGTGGACGCTACCAATGGCCGTGATTATGATTGGCGTTGTTACGCTTATATATACACTTTATGGTGGAATTCGAACCGTTGTATGGGTGGANAGTATCCAATTCATTCTCTATTTATTTGGCGGAATTGCATCCATAATTATTGTATTGAACCTTTTGGATCAATCTTTATTTGAGGCNATTTCAACATTATCGGTAGAAGGGAAATTATCCGTTTTCAATTGGCAGGGTGATTTGATTAAAGACCCTTATTATTTTATCAGTGCAATTGTAGGTGGTGTATTACTTTCATTTTCTTCCCATGGTGTGGATTATATGATGGTCCAGCGTGTTTTGGGGACAAAGAACTTGTCTGCTGCTCGTAAGGCCATGGTTGGGAGTGGAATATTTGTATTTCTACAGTTTAGCGTATTCTTAATGGCAGGATCGCTAATCTATCTTTTAATGGGCGGTGTGGAAATGGAGCGGGATCGGGAATTCACCTCATTCATTGTGAACTATCTTCCCATTGGATTGAAGGGCGTATTATTAGCAGGTGTTCTTTCTGCAGCCATGTCCACTTTAAGTTCATCCATAAATTCGTTGGCCGCATCTACAATCACGGATTGGTTGGGCGGGAATCAATCCATCAAAAAATCTCAAATGGTTAGTTTCATATGGGGGATAGTGTTGATAGCCATTGCACTCCTGTTTGATGAAAGTGATTCTGCAATTGTTATTATAGGATTACAAATCGCATCATTTACATATGGGGGATTACTGGGATTGTTTTTGCTCAGTAAAATCAAAAGGGATATCCATCCAGTCAGTTTAATAGTCGGGCTAATTTCTAGTTTATTGATCGTCTTTTATTTAAAACATGTTGGTGTTGTATGGACTTGGTATATTGGAATAGCGGTAATAATTAATGTGCTTATTGTATTTACAGTTGAAAAATTGGTTATAATGATTAAACCAAAAGTATAGGTGGTGATTGTTCCTATTACATTTAATCAGGTTTCCGATAATTGACCTTCATGCGGTCGAGTCGTTTATATTGCCATTCCATCCTTNAGGTGAAACTCTCATAGTCCCGANCTTTTGCTTGGGACCATAAAACTTCTGCCATGGCACTCATACGAGGCATGGCCATATATTCAACCTTTTCTGGTGTACTGATATACTCGGTCCAAACATTCCCTTGTCCGCCCAAAATGTATTTTTGTTTATCCGGATCAATATTGTCAGGGACAGGTTCGAATCTATAAACTTTTTCTAAAGAAAGAAATCCGCCGATAGCCAATGGTTCATTCTCTTTATCTTCAGATTGATAATAGTCAAAGTATGCATGAGAGGTAGGGGACATGATAACTTCGTGNCCAGCATTGGCTGCAGCAATGCCGCCATCCATGCCTCGCCAAGACTGAACGATTGCTCCCGGGGCTAGACCACCTTCAAGGATTTCATCCCAGCCGATCAGCCGTTTCCCAAGGCCATTCAAAATACCTTCAATTCGTTTAATGAAATAACTTTGGAGTTCATGCTCATCATGTAATCCTTCAGCTGCGATACGTTGTTGATCAAGATCATGCTCCTTCCANTTTTCCTTGGGACATTCATCGCCACCAATATGAATATATGGGCCCGGGAAGATTTCAGCCACTTCTGTTAGAACGGTTTCCAAGAATTCAAATGTAGATTCTTTTCCGGCACAAAAGACTTCTTTATGTACTCCCCAAAGCTTGGCTACTGAATGTGGTCCTCCAGTGCATGATAACTCTGGATAAGCGGCGAGGACCGCGCTAGTATGGCCTGGCATTTCTATCTCAGGGATTACGGTGACATAACGCTTTTGTGCATAAGCGACGACCTCCCGCATTTCTTCTTTCGTATAATACCCTCCATATCGTTTTCCATCGTATTGATGTGGTTTATCACTNTAATGGCCGATTAATGATTCATCGCGGAAAGCGCTGATATTCGTTAATTTTGGATAAGCATCAATTTCAACACGCCATCCTTGATCNTCAGTAAGATGCCAATGAAAAATATTCATTTTATGCATGGCAATGTAATCGATGTATTTTTTAACAAATCCAATATCGAAAAAGTGGCGTCCAACATCCAAGTGCATACCCCGCCATTTAAATCGCGGGGTATCTTTGATCTCAATTTGATTAATTTGAATACCCTGATTAGATTTTTTGCCAGAGTCCAATAACTGGCGAAATGTTTGAATCCCATAGAAGATACCATTTGGTGTTCCTGCATTGATTTGTACTGTCTGATCGCTAACACTTAAATGGTATCCCTCTTCACCATAGGATTTATTATTCTCAATTACGTTCAAATTGATCGTTTTACTGGAAAAATCTGAAACTAATAACCCATAATCAGCATAAAGATTTTCCGATAATATTTCTTTTAGTGAATTAAGATCTTTATGTCCATCATTTTGAGTCACAGCCCATTGGCTATTTATTAACGTTTGGCTTTTTTCTATTGAGATTGAAGAAGGTAAAGGGACTAAACCCAAATCATCAGTAGTCGGTTTTGAATCGCACCCAATCATCCATAACAATGTTGTTTGAGCTAGGATATTTATCAACTTTTTCATACTAGTCAATTCTTATAGCTTAAAGGCCTGACCTATCTGTGCGATGTTAAATCCGGCGTCCTTGATTTGGTTCTGAGCATTAGAATCATTCGTCAATGCAGGGTTAGTATGGTTCAAATGAATAAAGTGAATGCCAGTTTTATCTTCAACGGATTCGAGCAATTGCATTGTCTCTATGACAAACGGATGGGGAATCTCAGTCATATCTCTGCCGGGGAGTTCATCATCTGTGAAAAAAGATCCATCGATTAAGGTATAATTATTTTCGGATACAATTTGGCTAATGTCTTTATCCCATTTTTCCCATTTATCAATATCGGGGATGAACATAAGTGACCGATTTGGCCCTTTAATTTTATATCCCACTGTTTCAGAAAATTCATCTCGATGAGGAACAAGAAATGGTGTAACCGTAATTCTTGCGTTCAATTTAGTAGGTTTACCATTTTTAATTTTTGTCAGGCTAATATTTTCTAAATCTACTAATTGACTCCAAGGCCCATTTGATTTTAGAAACTTTCCCATTTTGGGCATAACGTAAACAGGTGTTTCTTTTGTACCCATAACTTCTCGTCCAAGGTGCACGAGTCCTGAATAGTGACCAATATGGGCATGAGTTAAAAAAATACCTTTAAACTTTTTCGGATTATTATTTGTGAGCATTTCAAATTGTTTTGGAAAGTCAGGAGTTGCCTCGATCATCCATGTTTCATTTGAATTTGGATCGATAATCCCAAGACAGGTTACTAATAGTTTTTTGGCCGGATCATTCCATCGATCAATACAACACTTTTTTTGACAGCCTGCGTGCGGTACGCCCCCATCCTGGGCGATACCAAGAACGACCACGTAAGGCTCTTGAATGGGTTGTTGTATACATCCATTGAGTAGAAAGATCAGAATAATATTCATGAACCGTTGGCTCATCTTTTTTTCTTCTCCAATCGTTTTTCAGTTAAAAGTGGTCCATACTTCACAGTTATTTATTCCTCGAATAAAGGAAGGAAAATTACAGTCTGAAATTTAATGGATTTAATCATAAATGTAATATTTCTGAGACCGATTTTTAAATAAATCATCGTTAGTTAAATGTGAAAAAACCTTTCCTTCCTTTAGGTCTCTACTAAATCCATCCTGTCCCCAAAGCCGGGCCATTGCAGATTCTTTAATTGTCAATTGATTCGGATAAAGTTGGTGAATAGCATTGATGACATGAACTCCCACTAATGCACTATTGTATTTATTTCTATTCGTGACCATGAGTTCAACGCCTTCACAGAGCCGCTCTTTATGCTTTGGATCAATAGCCATTCCCGGAATATCAATTGGTGTATAACTTACAGGCTTAAAGACCACCCCAGGTAGGTTTAGATTATTTAAGGCGATCGCAAGATCTCTTTTCTGGATCCATGGCGAACCGACTAGCTTAAAAGGTTTTTGAGTGCCACGGCCTTCATTTAGGTTTGTCGCTTCCAGCAAACACATGCCTGGATAGACAATCGCTGTTACTAAATCAGGAATATTTGGAGATGGTTTTATCCAGGGTAGATCTGTCTCATCCATCCATATCGATCGGTTCCAATTCCTGATAGGAATAACAGTGAGAACAGGGTTCATATCGATCCAATTTTCTCCAATGATCATTTGAGCTAATTCTCCTACTGTCATGCCGTATCTAATGGGGATAGGGTAGAACCCAACAAATGATTTATGTTTTTGAGCCAATAAAGGACCTTCAATATTTTCACCTGTTATTGGATTTGGACGATCAAGAACCATTACTGGTACACCAGCTTCTGCTGCAGCTTCCATAACCAAACCAAGAGTGGAGATATAAGTATAGAACCGGGCGCCAATATCTTGAATATCATAAATGATTAGATCAAGCCCTTTCAATTGCGCTTGGGAGGGTTTGCGATTTTTTCCATATAGACTCACGACTTCAGGTAGACGTTTTAATTGCCCATTATATTCTACTTTTTCACCTGCTGCTGCTTCTCCAAACAAACCGTGCTCCGGTGAAAAGATGATTTTAAGATTAACATCTTCTAGCTCAAGGAAACGTTCATAATTGGGGACCCCATTTCTATCTATACCCGTTTGGTTCGTCACTAGCCCAACTTTTTTATTGGTAATCAATTCAGATCGATCATCTAATAGGACATCTAAACCCACCTTGACTTTCGCCAGATTTACAGGTTTATCTATTTTTTCCTGTTTCTGTTGAACTTGATGGATTGATTTTGGTGGTGTGCTACAACCAATTATTAATAGTATAAGAAAAGGGAAACTATATTTCATTACTTTAATAAAGTAAATTTTTTGGTGAGAATCTTCTCTCCTTGTGATAGGTTTACCAAATACAATCCTGATGGTGCTTCCAAACCATTAGGCAGTCTTCCATTCCAAATGAATTTCTGATTTCTAGTAGCCAAAGGCTGAACAGAAATTCTAACAATTTCTCTACCTATAATATCTGTAATAAATAAGTAGGCGATTGGGCTCTTTTCAAATAATTGGAATTCAATTGTTATAGAACGATTAGATGGATTTGGATATAGGGCTGATATATTTAATTTTTTCGGAATTTGAGCAATTTCACCATCTACAGAAGCAATAGGCCCATCAAGGTATTCCATGATCCTAGCCATGATATCATTTCGTTTTTCTTGTGGATAGATCGTTTCAAATCCGATACTCAGATAGACTAATCCTCCAGAGACAGGGCTACCATCAAAACCACCTAAATAGGCTATCCCGGCGCCACCTCTCGTATCATAATCCACGTCATCGAACTTTAGTATAATATCCGCATTTTCGACAGGTTTTATTCCATCAGGCCAATCAACATCGTAAGTGCCATTTGTCCCATCATCAAATGATAATGAAATATTTTCCAGGAATGTACCAGTGACACCTGTTGCGTTATATGTGCCTTGTTTTCCTCCAGCTGCGTCAGTTAAATAGGTTGCTCTTAGAAATTTTTCATAAAATACTTGGTCTTTTACGTTCCCTTTCTCCGAAACATCATAACCTATTTCCGATCCAGATACGAATAATCGCCCGCCGCCTTTCAAAAAAGCTTGAATTAAGGATTGTTCTTTTTCAGAAAAGGTGGATGTGCCTGAACTTTCTTCACCTAGTATCCAGTCTACAATTAAATAGTCGCTGATTTTTATCCGTTCATTCATTACAGCTTCGTTATTTGCAGAATCAAAAAGGTATTTCCCATTATGAATTGCATCACCATGCTGACGTATAAAATCAAATGTGTTTTTTGTCCCGTTCACTCGATCAAAACCATTTACAATTAATACTTTAGGCATGGTTGTAGAAGTAACAACGCCTAGCACTTCTGTGTAATCGCTATCGCCGTATTCATTTATAGCTTTGACTTTTAAGTAATATGGGATATCTGGATTTAGGTTTTGTAAAAGAATCGGGCGAGAGGTAAACAAACCTAAATCTTCCGTTTGGTCTGAATTGAGAAAAATTCTT